>JANYHP010000042.1 GCA_025359005.1 Hyphomicrobiaceae bacterium
CGCCATCGAGGACGCGCAGGCTGCGCTCGACTTCGATCGTAAAGTCCACATGCCCAGGGGTGTCGATGATGTTCAGGCGGCGCTTCTTGCCATCGCGGCCAAGCCAGAAACAGGTCGTCGCAGCCGAGGTGATCGTGATGCCGCGTTCGGCTTCCTGATCCATGAAGTCCATGGTGGCGGCGCCATCATGCACTTCGCCAATCTTGTAGGACTTGCCGGTGTAATAAAGAATCCGCTCGGTGGTCGTGGTCTTGCCGGCGTCGATATGCGCCATGATACCGAAGTTACGGTAGTCTTTGATGTCGTATTGGCGGGCCATTGAGGTGCCTCAGAATCCGAATTGGGGTCGCACTTACCAGCGATAGTGAGAGAAGGCGCGGTTGGCTTCAGCCATCTTGTGCGTGTCTTCACGCTTCTTGACGGCCGTTCCGCGGTTGTTGGCTGCATCAAGCAATTCAGCCGACAGGCGCTCTTCCATAGTGTTTTCGTTGCGGCCACGGGCCGCCGTGATGATCCAGCGGATGGCCAAAGCCTGGCGGCGGTCAGTCCGCACGTCGACCGGAACCTGATATGTGGCACCACCAACGCGACGCGAGCGCACCTCGACCGCCGGTGCCACGTTTTCCAGCGCCGTGTGAAACATCTGCAGCGGATCAGCTTTTGCCTTCGACTGGACGCGATCAAGCGCTCCATACACGATCGACTCGGCAACCGACTTCTTGCCCTGATACATGATGCTGTTCATGAATTTCGACAGCACGAGGTCACCGAACTTTGGGTCCGGATTGACTACGCGCTTTGTTGCAGCATGCCGACGGGACATGTGGACGTTCCTTCTCGATCACTCATTTGCTGCGCGCGACGACACCTCGAAAGGAGCAGGCCGTCGCGGACCATCATTATTTCGGGCGCTTGGCACCATACTTGGAACGGCGCTGACGACGCGCAGCAACGCCCTGCGTATCGAGCACACCGCGGATGACGTGATACCGAACGCCTGGCAAATCCTTGACGCGGCCACCGCGAATCATGACAACCGAATGTTCCTGCAGGTTGTGGCCTTCGCCGGGGATATATCCGATAACTTCGAAACCGTTGGTGAGCCGGATCTTCGCCACCTTGCGGAGCGCCGAGTTCGGCTTCTTCGGCGTCGTCGTATAGACACGCGTGCAGACGCCACGCTTCTGCGGACACGCCTGCATGTGGCGCGACTTCTCGCGATAGATCTTCGGCGTCCGGGACTTCCGGATCAGCTGCTGAATTGTCGGCATTCGACCATTCCACAATCAGGCCCATCCAGCCGGACGGGCGACAAACCTTCGAGGCCGAGGCGTCGGCGCAAACCGACCTCCCAGCCCAACAACCAGAGGACCAACAGCGGAAAACCGCTCTTGATCTTGGATCACGTTCTGCTCTGCTTGATAGGTAGCGGCAGACGGGAGCGTTTAGGGCGACGTTATGAGATCGAAAACCTAGCCTATTTTAGAGGCCTGGCAGCACGATCAACGTCGAAAAAATCCCTACGGACCACCCGTGACAGTTGGCGCAAAATATACAACTGGAGCCGCAGCGTCAACACAGCTCTCGTGGTAAATCGGAATAAATTGTCGCATCCGCAAGATAAGGTCCGGCTGCCTCTTCACAGAGACACCTGGAAAGCGCTCCGAAGTCGCCGCAAAAAGAAGTCATCGCTATGATTTAAAACAGAAAATTACCACTTGCCGCCATGCTGCGCGTAGTCCAATCTGGAACTGTTGCGCCCTTTTGCTCAGGCGCAGGGCGCGCCGAGCTGGTGCCGTCGTGCGCCAAGCCGGTCGTAGAGCCATCGTGCCTGGGCAGTCAGGAGCACAGCATGGGTCACGTCACCACTGCGAACCACAACGGCGCCGCGCCCGCGACGAAGTCCGATAAGCAGGACGGTCCGCCCCGCAGCGCCCGATGTATCGCCCTTGTAGGGCCGTATCTATCTGGCAAGACAACGCTTTTCGAGGCGCTGCTGGCTCGAACGGGGGCCATTGCCCGGCAAGGAACGGTCACCGACCGGACCACGGTCGGTGACGCAAGCCCCGAGGCGCGCGCGCATGCGATGAGCGTTGAAATGACGGTCGCCGACACCACCTACCTGGGCGACGCGTTTACTTTTCTCGATTTGCCGGGCTCGGTCGAATTCCAGTGCGACGCCCTTGCCGCTCTCGCCGCCGTCGACGCCGCTGTGGTGGTCTGCGTACCAGAGCCCCGGCGCCTGCCCGCCCTGCAGATCATATTGAAGACGCTGCATGAACAGGGCATTCCCCATTTTCTCTTCGTCAACAAGATCGACAACTTCCAGACGCCCGTTCGGCAAATCATTCCCATGCTGCAGCCGGCCAGCGCGCGCCCCCTGGTGCTGAGGCAAATCCCCATCTGGAAGGATGGCGTGGCCACCGGATACGTGGATTTGGCCCAGGAGCGCGCCTTTATCTATCGGGCGCAAGGCCCTTCGGAGGAGGTGGCTCTGCCGGAGGCGATCAAGCCGCGCGAAGCCGAAGCGCGCTTCCAGATGCTCGAACAGATCGCCGACTATGATGACGCGCTGCTGGAGCAGTTGCTCGCCGAGCAGACGCCGCCCCGCGATCTCGTGCTGGCCGACCTCGCGCGTGAACTCAAAGCAGGCCAGATCTGCCCCGTGATGCTCGGCTCGGCCCAGAACGGCCATGGCATCGTTCGCCTGCTGAAAGCGCTCCGGCACGAAGCCCCGTTCGTCGAAGAAACGCGACGGCGCCTCGGCATGGAAAAGGCCGCGTCCGCAGCGCAGGTCATCAAAACACTTCACACCACGCACGGCGGCAAAGTCAGTATCGTTCGCGTGCTGGCCGGAACGATCGCTGAGGGCAATGTCGTTCAAGGCGCCACGGGCGAAGGGCGGGTAGCCTCCATCGTCGCACTGAGCGGCGAAACAATGCGCAAGCGCGGACCCGGCCAGTCCGGCGATACGATCGGCCTGGGCAAGCTCGACACCATCGGCACCGGCGAGACCATAACGACCGGCAAGAAGCACCTTGCACAGATGACAAACCTCAAACCACCGGAACCCGTCTATGGGTTGGCGCTCGAACTGCACGATCGCAAGGACGACGTGAAACTTTCCGCCGCCATCGCCAAAATGATCGAAGAAGATCCGGCGTTGCGATTGGATCACGCCGTTGATACCCACGAAATCGTGCTATGGGGACAAGGCGAGATGCATCTCCGCGTCACGCTCGAGCGGCTCCAGCGCAAGTATGCCATCACCGCCATCACGCGCCAGCGGCAGGTGCCCTACAAGGAGACGATCCGCAAGGCGACAGAGGTCCGGGGGCGGCACAAAAAGCAATCCGGCGGGCACGGTCAGTTCGGCGACGTGGTGCTGGACATCAAGCCGCTGCCACGCGGCGCCGGCTTTCAATTCGGCGATAAAATTCATGGCGGGACGGTGCCCAAGCAATACATCCCGTCCGTGGAGATCGGCGTCAAGGATCAGCTCGCTCACGGGCCGCTCGGGTTTCCCGTTGTCGATGTGGCGGTGACGTTGCTCGACGGCTCCTATCACTCGGTCGACAGCTCCGACATGGCCTTCCGGCACGCGGGGCGGCTGGCCATGAGCGAGGGCCTGCCGATGTGCCAGCCGGTGTTGCTCGAGCCCGTAATGGCGGTGAAGATCGCCGCACCATCGGAAGCGACGGCGCGGGTCAATGCCATCGTCGCACAGCGCCGGGGACAGATCCTGTCATTTGATGCGCGCGACGGCTGGCCCGGCTGGGATACCGTCGACGCACTTATCCCGGAGAACGAAATGGACAACCTGATCGTCGAACTCCGCAGCGCGACGGCCGGCGCCGGCACCTTCTCGGCCAAGTTCAACCATTTGGCCGAACTGCACGGCAAACTGGCGGACCAGGTTTTGGCCACCCACGGGCGGGCTTTGCCGTAGCCAAGGGGCACCACGCCACAATCAGGTCTGCGGCTGACGTGAGCAAGCGCCGCCCGCAAACATCAGCGCCACTGCGAAGCCAGCATGCCGACAGCCGCCTCCGCTGTCGGCGGAGCGATGCATTTCGGCATGTATATCCGGGCCTTCGCTCACCCACCCCGTTGCGTTCCGGCGGTAAACACCGCAATGACGCCGAAAAGATATCTGCAACTGCAGGCGCGTGCGCGTTATAGACAGGTACGGGTGCATGGAAGGCATACTTTTGGGCAGCGGTTTCAAGGTCTACACTGCCGCTAGCGCGGGTCCGACATCACGGATGCCGGCCACCGATGTGCTGCGCCTGCTCGCCCAAGCCAGCGTCGAGATCGCCCGCCAGCAGCCCGGCTCAGCCGCTTTGAACTTCTTGGCCAAGGCACGGCGCGACCCACGCGCACTTGCGGCTTGGATCGATTTCATCGGCCGTCATTTCGCCGAGCATGCCAACTCGCGACCCAACTCAAGAATTCTACGCAAGCCCCAGCGCAACTACGGCATGTCCGGCCGCAGTGTTGAACAGCGCGTGGGAGCTTTGATTGCGCACTATCAATTCGCAGCCCGCGTTCTGCCACCCAACCTATACGCGCCGCTGCTGGACAATCAGCCGGTAGAACTTGCCCGTTTAACGGCAAAAGATCGTAGCTTTACCGTCTCGCTCGCCTCCTCCCTTGGTCACGAACAAAAGCAGGAAGGTGAGTTCACTATTTTTGTGTCGGACGACGAGGCACTTGTCCTCGTCCGCATGGCATTCTCATTCGGATGCAGCGCTGGCGGTCAGCCGCAAATTCTGATCGGCGGCTTGCAAGGGCTTTCCGCCGGCATCGACAAATCTCATATTGTCCGCGCGACCCGCGAACTCTCTGGTCTGCGCCCCAAAGATGCAGCACTTGTTGCCGTGCACGCGCTCGCCGAGGCGCTCGGAGTGGAAACCGTATTGGCTGTATCGCAGGCCACCCACGTGCTCGCCACCGAGTGGGCGTTCAGCGGGAGCTACATCAGCCGCGACTACGACGGCTTCTGGCGGGAGCGCGGCGGGATTGAAGCCCCAGGGATCGGCTACATTCTTCCGCGCCACGACTATGTGGCCCGTGTTGCAGCAACGCAAAGCCCACGCATCGCCGATAAACATCGCGCGACCCTGACCGAACGCGTCAAAGCCAAGCTGCGTCAAACACCGTGATCGGACCGATCAGCGCGATATTGGCCTGATCACCGCTAGGCGCTTTCCACTTGGTTCTTATCGAAGAAAGCGCTCTAGGAGCCTGCCCAGATAGTACGAACTTCGGAGCAGTTGTAGAATGAGATTCTTCGCTACGCACCTTTCCACGCGACCGTCTGCGCGAAACAGTGCCTCAGGTCGACCAGAGGTCAAAATTTCAGCAACGACAAGACGACCAAAAGGAAATTAATTCTACGATTTTGCTCCGCATACGACTACTCGGACAGGCTCCTAGCCCTGTGTTTGTCGCATTTTCTGCACCAAACCGGTGTCCACTTTGTTG
>JANYHP010000060.1 GCA_025359005.1 Hyphomicrobiaceae bacterium
CAGCATCGCAAACGTCAGCCTTGCCAGCATCACCGGATGCAGGCGTCGGCCAAACACCAGTTCGATAAAGCGCGCGCCGGTCTGCGCCACACCCTTGACCGACGCGAGCGCGACCGCGAGGCGGGCGTCGAGCCCGGTGGCGGCGAGCACCGGCACCAGGTGCACCGCCATGGCCCCCATGACGATCGCGTTCGTCGACATCACGAGAGAGAACAGCACCATCCCCCATGTGCGGCGCTGGCCCGTTAGCGGTGCAACGTCGTCCAGCACTGGTGCGGCACTGCTGGCGATCCGCGTCTCGGGCGTCAGCGCGTCCGCGGTCTTGGCTGGCGCCAGACCGAACCAGTGCAACGGCGCACAAATGCCGAGATTGAGCCCGGCAAAGAGCAGCAGCGTCGCCCGCCAGCCGTATTGATGTTCGAGAATGGCGCCCACGGGCCACAGGATGGTGGAGGCAAGCCCGCCCGGCAGCGTCAGCAGGGAGATGGCGCGGCGGCCCTTGGCGGGCGCCATCTGGACGAGCGTCGCAAAGGCCGCATCGTACAGCGACAACCGCATGGCCACACCGACGACGGCCCAGGCCGCAAGATAGGCCCCGACGGTCGGCGCCCATGCGACCAGTGCCAGCGCCAGCGCTGTCAGCACAGAACCCCACGTCATGACCAACCGGCCGCCGCGCCGGTCGATTGCGCGCCCCACCGCGATGGAGACGACCCCCGACGCAAGCAGCGCCGCCGTCAGGCCGCCGTAGACGAGCGCCACGGGCCAGCCTGTATCCTGGGCGATCGGCTTGCCGAGAACGCCGAGGGCATAGAGCGTCGTGCCCCAGGCGATGATTTGCGTCACCCCGAGCGCCACGAGCGCCGCGGTCAAGGGATCGCGGATTGCGCCGCCGTCTGCCTGCTGTGTCACCCGGCCACCTCTACCTGCACCATCGCGCGCGTATCCAAACCGCTCCGAGGCCGGCGGACAAATCCTTTTTTGGCCCGCCTCGTCCCGCGGCGGCACGTCATCCCCGCCGTTTGCGAATTGCGCTTCTCGGCGTCCAGCGCTACCACGCGCCCATGAGCAACGATCCTCGATCCCCCCCTCCGCGCGGCAAGACTTTTGGCAAGACTTTTGGCAAGCCGCGTTATGGCAAGAAGTCCCACGATCGCCCCAACGATCGTCCTCGGCCTGCGGCGCCCCCCGAAGGCGAGAGCGACGACGGTAAAACGTTGCTGTTCGGCTTCCATGCGGTGGAGGCAGCCCTCAACAATCCCGACCGCGTTGTGATCACGCTGTTCCTGACCGAGAATGCCGAGAACCGGCTGGCGTCGGTGATCGAAGGGCGAGGATTCGCCATCGAGCGCGTCACCCCGCGCGATCTCGACCGGCGGCTGGGGGCAGACACCGTCCACCAGGGCGCGCTGCTCCATACCGAGCCGTTGCCGGAATTGCCGATGAACGCGCTGGCCCGCAAGGCTGGCGGCTTGCCCTTGCTGGTGCTCGATCAGGTGACCGACCCCCACAACGTCGGCGCCATTCTGCGCTCGGCGGCGGTGTTCGGTGCGGCCGGCGTGGTGATGACGCGGCGTCACTCGCCACCGCTCGCTGGCGTGCTGGCCAAGTCGGCATCTGGCGCGCTGGAACTGGTGCCCGTGGCGTGTGTCCAGAACCTCGCCCGCGCGCTGGAAGATCTGAAAGCGGCCGGCTGCACGCTCATCGGCCTCGACGGCGACGCAACCGACGTGCTCGACGAACTCGCGTGGCCGGAAAAGCCCGTCTTCGTGCTCGGCGCCGAAGGCAAGGGCCTGCGCCAGCTCACGCGTGAGACGTGCGACCGCCTCTGTCGCATCTCCACCGACGGCAAGCTCGGCAGTCTCAACGTTTCCAACGCCGCAGCCGTCGCCCTGCATCTCGCCCACATGGCCCGCAAGCGGCGCGGCTAGTCATGCACAGCATCGCCCGGGGGGCGTGGCACGCCGGGCGCGCATCAAAATGGAGCTGTCGTTTTCACCTCCGAAAGCAAGGCGCAATTGCACCTTCAATTTATCACTCCACTACGCTAGACGTGAGCCGGGGGACTGGATGACCACGCTGCCGCCTTGATCGGCTGGGATGGCACCGCTAACGGTAGGCGCCACGCTCCGCCCAAAAAGGCCGACGCACCGCCGACCGCCTGCAGCTGGTTTCAACGACAAGACGGATGTCATTGCCATGTCGCTCAATAGGAAATCGGTTGGAGGGTTCGACGCCGCGGACGCGTCCGACGTGTTGCATGGCGATGACGTCGAAGCGGGTGGACACGTCGTCGACTTAGACGGTGCCGGCTTGGGCGACGCAGGCGGCACCAACGCCCTGTCGCACGTAGCCGCGACGAGCGGTGGCGCTGATCTGATGCACATGAGTGCCGGCCCAGTCCTCGACACGATGCCGCAGGCCGTGGGGCTGTCGTCTGCCTCGGTCGCCGCGACCAAGTCTTCCGGCGCGAGTTCGGCAGCCGTTCTCAACCTGACGAACGTCGAAACCGAGCTCACGTTTCTGTCCGGCGTCAACAGCAGCGGCGTCATCGCGCCGACCAGCTTTGCGACATGGAACGGAGTCAGTCCGGCCACCTACGACCCGACTTTCTCCTTCACCGATAAATGGGGATCGAGCACGATCGGAACGGCCGGCGGCACCGTGACCTATTACTTCGACGCGGCATCGAATTGGACAGCGACGGAAAAGGCCGTGTTCGTTGCGGGGCTCGCGCTCTGGTCGGCCGAGGTCAATATTCAATTCGCCCAAGCGGGATCGGCGGCGGCGGCTAATTTCTCATTTGTGCGCGGCACGGACAGCAGTGCCTATTGGACCGGAAGCGGCTCCTCGGCAACGGTCGGCAGTCATTCGGCCGGGACCAATTCTACCGGCAACTACATCTCGCTCGACACCAGCGTTCCCGGATTTGGCGCAGTCGACGGCTCGTTCTCGGCCTATGGCGGCTACGTCTGGCAGACGATTGTGCACGAGGAGGGCCACATGCTGGGGCTCGGTCACGCCGGTCCGTACAATGGCTCTGTTGTCTCCTCGACCGATCAGTTCAGCCCCTACGATTCGCGCCTGTTCACATTGATGTCCTACATCGAGCCGTCGGATACGACGGCGAAGTACTACGCCAATCAGTCGGTCACGGGTACGAATTGGGGCACCAGCACGACGGGCGGCTTCATCTATGGCAACGATCCCACGACGCCAATGATGCTGGATATCCTGGCGGCGCAGAGACTTTATGGTGCGGCGACGGGCGGCCCGCTTTCAGGCGGGCAAGTCTTCGGCTTCAACAGCAATATTGCCGCGCCCGTGAAGCAGTTCTTCGACTTCACCGTCAACACCACGCCGGTGGTGACGCTCTATGACAGCGGCGTCGGCAATACGCTCGATCTGTCGGGGTGGTCGGCGAACGAGACGGTCAATCTGACCCCCGGCACGTTCTCGAGCGTGAATGGAGCCACCAACAACATCGGCATCGCGCTCGGCACGCGGATCAACACATACATCGGTGGGTCTGGTAATGATAATGTTGTTGGCAGCGGCGGCAACGACACTCTGAAGGGTGGGCCGGGCATCAACACACTGAACGGCGGTGGCGGGTTCAATAAAACGATCTATGCGATCGCCTCTTCTGCCGCCACAATCGTCCGCAACGCCAACGGCACGGTCACCATTTCCGGCGCCGGG
>JANYHP010000070.1 GCA_025359005.1 Hyphomicrobiaceae bacterium
CGGTCGTGCCTTCCACTTCGCGCGCGAGGGTCAATGGGATACCGCCCGCGAGGCATTCGGGGACCGCCACAGCGTACGTGATGACGTTCGCGCAGATCCTCGGTCTGGCGGGCTTTCAGATCCGCCTTGCCCTCACTCATCTCCTTGGCAACGGCATCACGTACGCTGTGGCGGTCCCCGAATGCCTCGCGGGCGGTATCCCATTGACCCTCGCGCGCGAAGTGGAAGGCACGACCGATGGCCGTCTCCGAACTCGCCTCTGCCGACTTCCGCGCCGCATCGCTGTCCTTGTAGAACTGCCGCCACGCCGCCTTGTACTCCTGGCGCACATCGTCATAGACGGCATGGCGGGTGGCCTTGAAAAGCTTGGCGCCCTCTTTGAAGAACGCTTCGCGCTCGGCGCGCTGTTCGGCCTTCAGTTCGGCGTGGTCTTGGGCGGCGTGCTGGGCGCGCACCTGCTCGTCGGCGTTGAATTCGTGCTCGCTCGGGCGCGTCAGCATGATGACGTTGTGCGGCAGGTGATCGTTGGCGGCTCGGCTTACGGACGGCGCAGGCTTTTCATCGGCCGCTGCCTCGTGCGCGGGTTCGGCGGTGCGCCGTTGATCGTTCGTCGCTTCGGCCTTTTGCTCCGACTGTTGCGTCGGCGCGGCCCCCTGCTGATTGTCGTTGGTGCGCGCGCTCTCTTTCTGCTTCTGCGCGTTGACCTCGCGCTGCTCGCAGCGCACCTGATCCTGCGACCGCTCGTATTGGAGGGCCCAGGTTTGCGCGCGCTTCTGCTCCCGGTAGTCGTCGAGCGTGCGGCCGTTGTCCGGGTTCACGCGATTGAGGATGACGTGGATGTGTCGATGCTCGGTATCGTTGTGGCCGACATAGACGGCCTGATGCTGATCCCAGCCCATGTGCTTCAGCAACGCATCGGCTGCTTCCACCATGTGTTCGGGCGTCGGCTGGTCGTCCTTGTGCCAGGACAGCGACAAGGTCTTGGTCGGGTCTTCGCAGAGGCGGCCGCCCCGCTTCACCCCGGCCTGCATCTTCAGGTAGGCCTGATCCTCGGCGGTGCGCCACATTTCCTCGAGCGCGCGGCCGGGATCAATGCTGAAACAATTGCGCGTGTTGCTGAACCAGACGCGTTCATCGGTCTTCGGCTTCAGGTGCTTTTCCAGCGTCGCGTCGGCGGACTTGTCGTGCAGATAGTAGAGCCCTGCCCCTCTGAACGAACCGCCATTCGCTTGGATGCGCACGATCATGACTTGAGCAACCTCTCCCACAGCGCGGTGATGACCGTGGCGAGTGCGCCAAGTTCCGCTGGTGGCGGAAGCTGGTGGCGATTGCAGAGATGGGCGATCTGATTGAGGTTCACACCCTGACGCCGCAGTTCGTGGAATACGTCGCGCGTGGCGTCGCCGAAGACCGGCGTTGTCGACGGACCGGCTTTCTTCGCACGAGCAATGCCACGCAGGGCCCGCGAGCGGGCGTAGTCGCCGGGACCCATGCTGCTGCGTTGTGCCTTGTCGATAAGTTGGAAATACTCTTCCGCCGTCACCCGGAAACTGATCCAGTGATCTTTGACACGTGCTGCTTTCGGCCGCCCCTTGGTTGGGCGCACCTTCGCCGGATTGTTGGATTGGGTCATTGCACTCCTCCAGCAGAGCGCAGCGTCCGGGGGCTTGGGGCGCGGGACCTTCAGGTCCGTAGCCCCGACAAGATGAGCGGTTTCACCGCTTTGTTTTCGTGTAACGAAAACCCATCTTGCTACCCCTTCCGCGCTGGCCAGAGTATAAATGCCGATGACCAAACCAGAGCAGAAACAATCAAGCTGATAGCGGGTAATTCAAAATCGCGGCGCCCTGAAGTCCGGCAAAGCTGGCCCATTCGTCGAGGTCAATTCCAGTGCTGGGATGTACCGGCGGAACCATCGGCACGACGAATCGGCGACGCCTTGCAGAAGGAGGGCACCGTTCGTGCGGCGGGCGTCTGTCACAACGCAGACATGGGCGGGCGAGCAGCACTAAGCCGATACACGGCTTCCCCCACGCCACGGCGGCATCGGACGTTTTTGGTAAACCGCCGTGAC
>JANYHP010000133.1 GCA_025359005.1 Hyphomicrobiaceae bacterium
CACGCGCAGCCCCGCGTGGCGCCGGGACGTCAACGAGATGGGCGAGATCCCGGTGCTGGAGGTGGATGGTGTCCGGCTCACGCAGACCGCGCCGATCCTGTTGCGGCTGGCCGAACAGTTTGGCCAGTTCGGCGCGTCCAACGCTTCAGAACGGGATGACCTGCTGCGTTGGCTCTTCTGGGACAACCAGAAGCTCTCCGGATATATGGCGACGTACCGCTATTATCGCGCGTTCACGCCGTCACCTGATCCCGGCATGCTGGCGCATTTCAGACGCCGCCTCGACGATTTCCTCGGCATTCTCGAACACCGCGTCGAGGCACATGCCTTTGTGCTTGGCGAGCGTGCGACCATCGCCGATCTCTCCATGTGCGCCTATCTGTCTTACCCCATGGACGAGGCGGGCTATCATCTCGCCATCAGCCACCCCGCCATTGCGCGCTGGCTTTGCCGCATTGCAGCGCTGCCGGGCTGGCGCGCGCCCTACGATTTGCTGCCCGGCCAGCGCTTGGCGCGCTATGTGTGAAGCGGCCGCACCACTTGAAGCTCGCGCCCCGATGCACCATCGCCAATCGCTGCGTCGGCTATCACCATGACCTCCCCGAACCTGCCTGCAGCGCTGGTCGCCCACTTCACCGCTCGCGTCGATGCCACCGGCCGCGCGGCCTTGAAGGCGGCGCAGGCCCGTGCCAGCGCCCTCTATCGCGACGGCGGGCATTCACGCGACGCCGTGCCGGACGCAATCGCCGCGCTGGCCTATGCCCTGGTGCGCATGCCGGCCACCTATGCGGCCTCCGTGCGCGCGTTCGATCTGGTGGCAGCGCAGGCGCCGGACTTTGCGCCCTCGACCTGTCTGGACCTCGGCAGCGGCACCGGCAGCGCGACACTGGCCGCCAGCGCGGTGTGGCCAATGCTCAAGGCAGCGACCCTCGTCGAGCCGAACCCGGCACTCAGCGCGCTTGCCGGCGAGAGCATGGGCCGGACCGCGACAGCCACGACCGTCGTGGCCGCTGACGTCCGCCAGCCGCTCAGCGCAATCGATGCCGCTGATCTGGTGGTGATGAGCTACGTCCTGGCTGAACAACCCGAACGGGATGTGGCAGCCCTGGTGATGCGCATCGCCGCCCTGGCGCTCGGCATGATCATCGTCGTCGAGCCCGGCACGCCGGCAGGTTACGCGCGCATACTCACGGCTCGCGCAGCCCTCGCCGCGGCCGGTTTCGATATCCTTGCGCCATGCCCGCACGCCAGCGCGTGCCCACTTGGCGCAGGCGACTGGTGTCATTTCTCGGTGCGCCTGCAGCGGTCGGCGGCACACCTGGCACTCAAAGATGCCGACGTCCCCTTCGAAGACGAACGCTTTGGTTTCGTCGCAGCCACCCGTCCAGGACTTGGCAGCCGTGCGAGCGCCCGCCTGATCCGCGCACCCGATATCGAAAAAGGCTTCGCCGATCTCGCACTCTGCACATCTGATGGCCTCCAGACCCGCCGCGTCCGCCGCCGCGACAAAGCCGATTACAAACGCGCCAAGTCGCTCGTCTGGGGCGATGCCGTGTGAGCGTCGGCGACAGTGAAGCACGAATGGGGCGGAGCCCGTTTGAAGCCGCATTGGGGTCGGCGTGGCGACGGCGACCCACGCGTCTTAGTGTTGCCAACGTTGCAGTGCGAGCCTAAGGACCCTGCAACCGGCGCCACCCCCGCTGCGCCGCCGCTACCACGAGGTCGATCATGAATGCCGGCGTCCGTTCGAGCGCATCGGTGATGGCTGTGTCGGGGCTGACGTTGCTGTCGGCTAAGGCCGCGCTCGCGGCAGCGACAGGACCGATCGACATGGTCCCGCACCGCGCCGTGTACGACATGGTGCTCGGCGCGACCCGGTCGGGCGCCAGTGTCACGGATGTGCAGGGGCGCATGGTGTTTGAGATCACAGGCTCGGCGTGCGATGGCTTCACGCAGACCATGCGGTTCGTCACGCGCATGTCGAGCGCGGAGGGGCAGCCGTCCGTCTCCGACCTTCGCTCGACGACGTATGAGAACGGCGCCGCCACCACCTTCCGCTTCAACAGCACACAACTGCGCGACCAGAAGCCCAGCGAGGCCACCGCCGGCGAAGCCAACCGCACCAACAAGGATGCGCCGCTCGCCCTTGAACTGACCAAACCCGAGAAGAAGACGCTGCCGCTCGGCCCGAAGATTTATTTCCCCGTCCAGCATTCGATCGCGCTGGTGGCTGCCGGTCGTGCTGGCGAGCGCCGTCTCAAGGCCGACCTCTACGATGGCTCTGAAAGCGGCGAGAAGGTTTATGAAACGACCGCGACGATCGGCGCGGAAGTGGCGGCGGGGGCCAACAAAGCGCTGCCGCCGGTACCGAACGCCGCAGTTCTTGACGGACTGTCAGCATGGCCCGTTTCGATCAGCTATTACGAGAAGGGTTCGGACGGCCAGGACGCGTCGCCGGCCTATGAATTGGGCTTTCTGTTCTACGAGAACGGAGTGACCCGCAAACTGGTCATCGACTATGGCGATTTTTCCATCAAGGGCGATCTGAAGGAATTCACGCTGCTCGATCCACCGGCTGCGTCTGCTGCCTGCCCGGCAAAGGCCCAATGAAGGCGTCGCGGACCACGGTTCGTTCTCAACTGCTCCCGAGGTCCGCGTCGCGGCCGCAGCCAGACTTCGGCGCCGTCGGATCGGCCCAACCGAGGGCCGGATCTTTGCGAGCGCCCCACGTTGGACGTAGGTCGTTGGATGTTGGTTTCCGCTTTGGTGAGCTGTGGGGTGGCTATCGGCGGTCTCGCGCCGGCGGCAGGACGTTCCCGGACACGAGCGCCTCGATATCGGCGAGGGTGACGGCCGCGGCGGCCGTATTAGGACGCGCCTATGGGCTTTGGTGATGGGGCTTGGTTGCATCGCATCAACAACTGAACTAGCGTTTGCGAGATCATTTCTAACAACTGTTCGAAAGTTTGTGCATGATGGAAGGCGTGAGCGCCTCGGATGCCGAGCTCGCCGCACGGCAGGGCTGGCGAAAGAAAAGCGATCAGGCCCCGCTGTCGGACGTCTACCGCACAATTTTGGTGGCTGGCGCGCCGGAGGCACACGGAGAGACAGCCGTGAGTGGCGCCGGTAGCGGCCTGCTTCGCAGGTTCGGCGCTTTTCTCGGTCCGGGGTATCTCGTTGCCGTGGGGTATATGGATCCCGGCAATTGGGCAACCGCGATCGCCGGCGGCTCTAAATTTGGTTACGCGCTGCTCTGGGTTGCCGTGCTGTCGAGCCTGATGGCCATGGTGCTGCAGTCGCTGTGTGCGCGCCTGGCGATCGCCTCGGGCCGTGACCTTGCCCAGGCGTGTCGCGACGCATACCCGCGGTGGATGGCGCTTACGCTGTGGCTTTTCGCCGAGATCGCCATCATTGCCACCGACCTCGCCGAAGTTCTCGGCACCGCCATCGGCATCCAATTGCTGTTTGGCCTGCCGCTGCAGATTGGCATTCTCATTACCGCTCTCGACGTCTTTTTGGTGTTGGCACTGCAGCGCTTGGGATTTCGCCGCCTGGAAGCCTTCATCATTGTTATGTTGGCGATCATCGCGGTGTGCTTTGGGGCGCAGATCATGCTGGCGCAGCCTGATTGGGCGGCAGCCGCGGGCGGCTTGGTGCCGACGGGCGAGATCTGGCGGAACCGCGAGATGCTCTATCTGGCACTCGGCATCGTCGGCGCGACCGTCATGCCGCACAATCTGTACCTTCATTCCGCGATCGTGCAGACGCGTGCCTATGGCTCGAGCGCGGCGGAAAAGCGCGATGCCCTTCGGTTTGCGACGCTCGATTCAAACATCGCGCTCACGCTCGCATTTCTGATCAACGCCGCGCTGCTGGTGCTGGCCGCCGCCAGCTACAATCGCAATGGCCATACCGAAGTCGCCGAGTTGGCCGATGCGCATGCCCTGCTTGCCCCGTTGCTGGGTTCGAATATCGCTCCAACGCTGTTCGGCATCGCGCTTCTGTGCTGCGGCTTGAACTCGACAGTGACAGCCACACTCGCCGGACAGGCCGTCATGGAGGGCTTCCTGAACTGGCGCATCGCTCCATGGATAAGGCGCCTCGCAACACGGTCGCTCGCCATAGCGCCAGCGGCGGTGATCGCGTTCACCTATGGGAGCGGCGCGACGGGCCCGCTGCTGCTTGGCTCCCAAGTTGTCCTCGCGTTCCAACTTCCTTTTGCCGTTGTGCCGCTGGTCCATCTCACAGCGAACAGAACCAAGATGGGAAGCCTCGTTGCTCCGCTCTGGCTGACAGCCTTATCTGTCGCTGCGTCAGCCATTATCATCGGCCTGGGTTTCTTGTATCTCTCAGACAGCTTGACGCATTAAGGCGGTCAAAAGCTCTCTGCCGATCTCGAACACAAAATTGCGCGACACTTGGGTCAGATGTGACCAAAAGATTGCGAGTGCCTATGCCCCGGCGGCGACGCCGGCACCATCCAGGAAAGCTACCGGCATGCGAACCGAAACGCCCCCCACGATACGTCTGAGGGATTACCGTCCGTCCAATTTTCTCATCGACACCGTGCATCTGGACGTCGCGTTGCATCCAACGAAGACGCGCGTGCTATCGAAAATGAAGATGCGGCAGAACCCCGCCCATAAGGGCAAGCCGGGCGCCTTGCGCCTCGATGGTGCCCATCTCGATCTGGTCGCTGTGACGCTCGATGGCCGCCGACTGGACGCCAAGGCCTTTCGCCTCGATGAAACGTCGCTGACAATCCCGAAGCTGCCCGACGGCGCATTCACGCTCGAGATCGAAACGACCTGCGATCCGGAGGCCAATACAGCGCTGTCTGGGCTCTATCGGTCGCGCGGCATCTGGTGCACGCAGTGCGAGGCCGAAGGCTTCCGCCGCATTACCTATTATCTCGACCGACCTGACGTGCTCGCACGTTTCACGACGCGCATTGAAGCCGACAGAGACGAAGCCCCAGTCCTGCTCTCCAACGGCAATCTGCGAGAGCGCGGCACGCTTGTCGGCGGCAAGCGCCACTACGTCATCTGGGTTGATCCACACCCCAAGCCGTCTTACCTGTTCGCCCTCGTCGGCGGCAATCTGGCGTCTGTTGCGGGACAATTCACGACGATGTCGGGCCGCAAAGTCGATCTCGGGATCTACGTCGAGCCGGGCAAGGACGACCGCTGCGCCTGGGCCATGGATTGCCTCAAGCGATCGATGGCGTGGGACGAACAGGCCTTCGGGCGCGAATACGATCTGGACGTTTTCAATATCGTCGCGGTGTCCGACTTCAACATGGGCGCCATGGAGAACAAGGGCCTCAACATTTTCAACGATCGCCTCATTCTGGCGACGGCGGAGACGGCGACGGATGGTGGCTACCTCGCCATAGAGCGCGTTATCGCGCACGAATATTTCCACAACTGGACCGGCGATCGCATCACGTGCCGCGATTGGTTCCAGCTTTGCCTCAAAGAAGGATTGACGGTTTATCGCGATCAGGAATTCAGCGCCGACACCCATTCGCGCGCGGTGCAGCGCATCACCAACGTGCGCACGCTCAAGGCCGCGCAATTTCCCGAGGACGCCGGCCCGCTCGCCCACCCGGTGCGGCCCGACGCCTACATGGAGATCAACAATTTCTATACCACGACCATCTACGAAAAGGGCGCTGAACTGGTCCGCATGATCGCGACCTTGCTCGGCCCCAAGCTATTCCGTCGCGGCATGGATCTGTACTTCAAGCGTCACGACGGCGAGGCGGCAACGGTTGAGGATTTTGTCGCGTGTTTCGCCGAGGCCGGCAAACGCGATCTCGGCCAATTCATGACCTGGTACAGCCAGGCCGGCACGCCGAATGTGGTGTGCGCCCTCAAGATGGATGCGCGTACGAAATCGGCGGAGTTGACGTTCACCCAGGTCCTGCCGCCGACCCCCGGCCAACCGAAGAAAAAGCCTCTGCACATTCCGGTGCGGATTGGCTTGCTGGGGCCGGACGGCCGCGACTTGCCGTTGAAAATTGCGGGCGGTGGCGCCGTCGTTGACGGCGTTCTCGAGTTGACCAAACGCGAGGAAAAGTTCCGGTTCGAAAATATTGCCACCCGGCCGGTGCCTTCGATCCTGCGCGGTTTTTCGGCGCCGGTGAACCTGACGCTCGATCTATCTGACGATGATCTCGAGTTCCTCATCGAGCACGACAGCGACACCTACACGCGCTGGCAGGCAGCCCAGGACTACGCGACCCGCATTCTGTTGGCAGCCGTGACGGCATTTCGCAACAACCAGCGACCCGTCAAGCCAGTCCGATATTGTGCGGCACTGCGGCGGGTTCTCTTGGACGACAGCTTGGAAGCTGCCTACCGCGCACAAATTTTGGCGTTCCCCGGAGAAGCCGAGATCGCGCGTGTCATTGGAACGGACGTCGATCCCTCAGCGATCCAGAAGGCCTGCACATGGCTGATGAAGACACTCGGCAACGAACTCGGCGCCGATTTCGAGCGCCTGTATGCAGGGCTCAGCACCCGCCAACCCTACGCGCCGGAAAAGGGCCAGATCGGCGCACGCGCCTTGCAAGGGGCAGCGCTCTCGCTGCTTGCGGCGCGCGGAACGGAGGCCGACTGGGCGCGCGCGACGAAGCATTTTGAACGCGCCGGCAATCTGACCGACGAGATCACCGGGCTGGGGGTCCTGCGACGCGCGGGCACGGTTGAACGAGAGAAGGCCTTCGCACGCTTCCATAAGCGCTGGCAGAAGGATCATCTCGTCATCGACAACTGGTTCAGCCTGCAGGCGATGGTGCCGGGACCCAGCGCCTTGGCGCTGACGAAAAAGCTCACCAAAGACCCGCTGTTCTCGATGAAGAACCCCAACAAGGTCCGAGCGCTGCTGTTTGCGTTCGCCGGAAACCAATCGAATTTTCATCGCGCGGATGGGGCGGGCTACGACTATATCGCCGACAAGATCATCGAACTCGACGGGATCAATCCGCAGGTCGCGGCGCGGCTCGCGGGTGTCTTCCGGAGTTGGCGCACGCTGGAGGCGGAGCGCCAAGCACTCGCCGCGACAGCGATCAAGCGCATCGCTGCCGCCCAAGCCCTGTCCCGCGACGTGACCGAGATCACGTCGAAGATGCTGGCGTGACAGGCCCGCATCGCACCGCCGCTACGGCTTCGGCTGCGGTGGCTGGTCCGCGACATCGGGGCCGCCGCCGTTGCCACGTGGCGGTGGTCCGCGCCAATGGACATAGGCGCGGCGCTCGTCCGGTGTCAGAGCG
>JANYHP010000162.1 GCA_025359005.1 Hyphomicrobiaceae bacterium
GCGTCGTCGCGATGTGCTTCGTGCTGATCTACAAGGCCAGCCAGGTCGTCAATTTCGCACAAGGCGAGTTCGTGCTGATCGGCGCCTTGGCGTGCTGGTGGCTGGTCACCTCCATGCACCTGCCGTTCTGGCTGGCGTTCCCAATCTGCCTCGTGTTCATGGCGCTGCTCGGCGTGCTGGTGCAGGTCGTCGTGCTCAAGCCACTGATCGGCGAGCCGGTTATTTCCATCGTCATGGTCACGATCGGCCTGTCGATCTTCTTCCAGGCGCTCTTGAAGTGGATGTTCGGCGTCTTCGTGCAGCCCTACCCGCAGGTCTTCTCCACCAAGTCGGTTGAAATTCTAGGGCTGAATGTCGAGAGCGCCTATCTGATGAGCCTAGCCATTTCGCTCGTGATCATGGCCGGCTTTGCTTACTTCTTCAAATACGCGCGGCTCGGGCTCGCCATGCGCGCAACCGCCTTCGACCAGCAGGCGGCGCAGAGCATGGGCGTCTCGGTCAAACAGGTGTTTGCCGTTGCCTGGGCCATCTCGTCGGTCGTCTCGGCCCTGGCCGGTGTCGTCGTCGGCCTCGTCTCGGGCGTCTCTGCGTCCGTTGCAGCAGTCGGCGTCAAGGTGTTCCCTGCCGTCATCGTCGGCGGGCTCGAGAGTATCGTCGGCGGTGTTCTCGGCGGGCTCATCATCGGCCTGCTCGAAGGTCTCGCCCAATTCGTCGACAGCGAATATCTCCAGTTCGGAAACCTGATCACCATCGTACCCTTCTATGCGATGCTGATCATCCTGCTGATCAAGCCCTACGGCCTGTTCGGCACCAAAACGATCGAGCGGGTGTAATATGGCCGGCTCCATGCGCCCAGCGGGCGACTACCGAACCACCTACGCGGCCGACCGCACAATCTTCCCCACGCGCGGGTCCCATCGGGCTCTCTTGGCTGGCCTTGCGCTGCTGTGCCTGCTGCCGCTGCAGATCGGCGGCCTGAGCATCCTCTCGTCCTACGGGCTGGCGCTGTGCATTCTGATCGGCATCTACGGCATCGGCGCATTGGGCTTGAATATCCTGGTTGGCTTCACCGGGCAGATCTCGCTGGGGCACGCGGCATTCTTCGGTTTCGGCGCGTTCGCGTCCGCCTACCTTTCGGGCAAGCTCGGCATCCCCGTGGCACTGGCTATTCCGTTGGCGGGCCTCGTCACCGCGATGGTCGGCGTCGTTGTCGGCTTGCCCGCCGCCCGCCTCAAGGGGCTTTATCTGGCGATCGCCACGCTCGCCTCGCAGTTCGTGCTGCAGGATTTCTTCAGCCGCGCACCGTGGTTCACCGGCGGGGCCGCCGGTGCCAGCGCCGACAGTTACAAACTTTTCGGCTTCGCACTGTCGGGCGACCGTAAGTATTTCTACGTCGTGCTGGCACACTTGGTGATCATGTATGTTTTCGCGGCCAACCTGCTCCGCACCCGCGACGGCCGCGCCATGGTCGCAATCCGCGATCACTATCTCTCGGCCGAGATCATGGGCATCAATCTCACCTACTATCGCATTCTCGCGTTCGGCGTCTCCTCGTTCTACGCCGGCATCGCGGGCGCACTGATGGCGCATTACACCGGCTTCGTTTCCGGCGAGGCGTTCGACTTGCTGCTGTCGATCAATTTTCTTGCCATGGTCATTATCGGCGGGCTCGGCAGCGTGATGGGTAGCCTGATGGGCGCGGCCTTCATCATCTCGCTGCCGGAGGTGATGCAGGCGATCGTGCGCTTCATCCAGGGGCTCGGCATCGGCCAGGGCGCGGCCTTCAACGAGGGCCTCGCCTACATGAAAGAGATGGCGATCGGCCTCGCCATCGTGCTCTTTCTGGTGTTTGAGCCCGACGGCCTCGCCGCCCGCTGGCGCAAGATCAAGGCTTACTGGAAACTCTACCCGTTCTCGTACTGAACCAAGCAACAACCGGAGGAACTCTCATGACCAGAACACTCAGATACGCAGGCGCCGCAGCCCTTGGCGCAGCGCTCCTCGCGCAGCCAGCCATGGTCCAGCCAGCAACGGCCCAGCAGGCCAAGATCAAAGTCGGCAATCTCCTCGATCTCACCGGCGCCACATCCAGCACCGGCAAGATCTCCGGTCCCGGCAAGATCGACGCCTTCAACTGGATCAATGCCAACGGTGGCATCAACGGCAAAATGATCGAGTTCGATTCCGTCGACTACAGCTACAAGACCGACCGCGCCATCCAGCAGTACAAGAAGTGGAAGGACGACGGCGTCATCGCCATTCAGGGCTACGGCACCAACGACACCGAGGCCATGGTCGGCTTCATCGCCGAAGACAAGATCCCGTATTTCTCCATGTCGTTCTCGGGCCATCTGACCGATCCCGCCGGCATCAGCCCGCGCGCCAAGGCCGGCAAGGTGAAGCCCGCCCCCTATAACTTCTTCATCGCCG
>JANYHP010000167.1 GCA_025359005.1 Hyphomicrobiaceae bacterium
GGCATGGAATGCCGCGCCCCCGAACGCTTTGCCGAAGCCTTCTTCGCCCGCAAGATCAGTCTCGGCTGACCTGACCCGCGCGCGTTGGTCACACAGCGCGTCTGACAAGAACCGCGCTATGAGCAGACGCCCATACTGGCATCGCTCCGAGCATCCCCGCCATGTCCGACACAACGATCGTCTGGTTCCGCAACGATCTGCGGCTCGACGACAATTGCGCGCTGATCCGCGCCGCCGCCAATGGCTCGGTGATTCCGGTCTATATCATCGATGACGAAACGCCCGGCGCCTGGTCGATGGGCGGTGCCAGCCGCTGGTGGCTGCACATGAGCTTGACCGCGCTGGCCGCCGATCTCGGCACGCTGGGGAGCCGCCTCGTCCTCCGCCGCGGTCGATCCGCTGACGTGCTCGCCAAGCTCGCGGTCGACTGCAAAGCAACGGCCGTGCACGCGAGCCGCGCCTATCAGCCCTGGGCCGGCGCGCTGGAAAGTCAGATCAAGACCGATCTCGCCGCCGTCGGCGTCACGTTTCGCCGCTTTGCCGGCACGCTGCTGTTCGAACCGGAAGCCGTGCGCACCAAAGACGGCGGACCCTTCAAGGTCTATACGCCCTTCTGGCGCTCGGCCACCGATGGGCCCGACCTGCCACCACCCCAGCCAGCACCGCAGGCACTGCAGTCCCCCGCACGCTGGCCCAAATCAGACACCTTGAAGTCCTGGGGCCTGCTGCCGCAAAAGCCGGACTGGGCCGGCGGCTTGCGCGACGCCTGGACACCTGGTGCGGCGGGCGCTCAGGCGCGGCTCGCCACATTCCTCGCAAGCGGGCTCAAGGGCTATGCCGAAAATCGCAATCGCCCCGACCTTCCGGCGACGTCACGCCTGTCGCCCCATCTGGCGTTTGGTGAAATCTCGCCGCTGCGGGCCTGGCATGCTGCACGGGATCATGCGCACGACGCGACCGTAATGGCCAAGGATTGCGAAGTCTTCTGCAAGGAACTGGCGTGGCGTGAATTCTCCTACCACCTGCTGTTTCATTGGCCGACCTTGCCGTCGGACCCCTTCCGCGCGGATTTTGCGCGCTTCCCCTGGGCGCCGTCGGATGCGGATTTGCGGGCGTGGCAACGGGGCATGACCGGCTATCCGATCGTTGACGCGGGCATGCGTGAACTCTGGCACACCGGCTACATGCACAATCGCGTGCGCATGGTTGTCGGCTCGTTCCTGGTCAAGCATCTGCTGATCCCCTGGCAGGCCGGCGAGGCATGGTTCTGGGATACGCTGGTGGACGCCGATCTCGCCTCCAACAGCGCGAGCTGGCAATGGATCGCTGGTTGCGGCGCCGATGCCGCGCCCTATTTCCGCATCTTCAATCCCATCAAGCAGGGCGAGACGTTCGATGCGCATGGCACTTACGTGCGCCGCTGGGTGCCGGAACTGGGGCTGCTCCCCAACGACGTGATCCATCAGCCGTGGGAAGCGCCCGAGCTTGTCTTGCGCGCCGCGGGCGTCCAACTGGGTAAAACCTATCCCACCCGCATCGTCGATCACGCCACCGCCCGAGACCGCGCGCTTTCAGCCTTCAAAAGCTTGAAGACCTCTTAGCTCTTGCACCAATTTGAGCCGGAAACGACACGGATCAGCGAGCTCCGCGAACCATGCCTATCCCCTCAGTTCCGGTTCTCCCAAAAAGGTGCTGTCCTGTAGGGCGCAATAGCCCCCCTTCGGGCGTATTGCGCCGCCAGAAGCGAGGATCGCGCTACAAGCTGTGGGACCGTTCTCGGCCGTTGTGGCAGGTTACGTTGCGCTAACCCGCCCTACGGACCTCCATTTTTTTGACGCCGGAAGAAACGGGATAGGCATGCCCGCGAACTCCGCTCACCCGCGGTGCGCCACCCACCTGTGGGCTTTAAATCTCCATTATGTCCGCTGTGTTAGCCAAGGAGATCAGTCGCCGAGCGTAGGAGAGTACCGAGTGTCCAGGTCCATCTTAAAGGGCGTATTCGTCTTTGGTGCCGCCATGGCCGTATTTGCGTTCAAAATGAACGCATCCACCTCGGATGGGGCGTTGCAGCAGAGCACGCGGGCCTGCGAGGCGCTCGCCGTCCAGTCGCGCGTCGCCGGCTGCACGGCGCTGCTGGCCCGCAAAGACCTGTCAATCGAACACCGGGCGTTGGCCTACATCAAGCGTTCGAGTGCGTATTTCGCCCTGCAAAACGTCAATGGCGCGATCGCCGACCTCGAGGCAGCATCGGCACTGACGCCGCACGAATACCTGCCGTTCCACGAACTCGCCATCGGCTATCGCGAGCGGGGCGAAACCGAGCGCGCCATTGCAACGATGGACCGCGCGCTCGCCATTAATCCCAAGTCCGCCGAGAGCTACTACCATCGCGGTGAGATGAAGCGTGCGCTCAGGCGCTTCGACGATGCGGAAGCCGACTTCGAAACGGCGATCGGCCTGTCTCCAAGCGACAGAATCGCCTTCATTGAGAACGGCACGATCAGTATGGCGAGCAAAATGCGCCTCAAGGCCAACAGCTACAAGGAGCTGGCGAAAACCTACATCTTCGCGGGCCAGGAGGCCAAGGCCGCCGAGACGCTCGACCGCGCCGTCGACGCGTTCCCCGACATTGGCACGTTCTATGGGCTGCGCGCGGCCTATTACGAGCATCGCGATGCAAACCGCGCCAACGCCGATCTCGACAAGGCGATTGCGCTCGATCCGCTCGAGGTCCGCGCCCTGAACCAACGCGGACGCTTGGCCTTTGCGGATGCAAACTATACAGGCGCCGTCAACGATTGGACGCAGGCTTGGCGCGGCGACCGCCGGGACCTCGGAATACACGAGGCCTACCTGGCGCTCTGGATCTTCATGCTGGAGGCGCGTGGGACGGTCGAGAAAGCCAACTTCGGACTTGCGCAGCGCGCAGCCGAGATCGAAGGCAAGATTTGGCCGTATCCGGTCGCCTCGTTCTATCTCGGCCAGATGTCGGCCGCGGACTTGGATGCCGCTGCCGCCGACGCCGATCAAAAGTGCGAGGCAAATTTCTACATCGGCGAATGGCATGTGCTGGCTGGCGACACCGCCTCTGCCGCGAAGCGCTTCGAGCAGGCACTTGCCAGCTGCCCACCAAACTTCATCGAACGCCGCATGGCCGAACTCGAAGCCAAGCGCCTGCCGCGGTAGAGTTCCGGCGCTTACCGAAGGTTCACATCACGTGGAAAGCGCTGCAGCGTTGCTGGGACGAGACCCAGGCCTGCTCACGCCCCCGCCTTCTTCGCAAAACTCCAGGCAGTATCGGCCAATGGCGCGATGCGTTTGATGGTCTCCAGCGCCTGCGCACTCGCTGCCGTGCCGTCGCGGACGCGGCCGGCGATGCCTTGCAAAATGGCCGCGATGCGGAACATGTTGTAGGCGAAATACCAGTCGAGTGCCGGAATGCTGCTGCGGCCGGTCAGTTTGCAATACTGCGCGCACGCCTCTTCGATCGACGGAATGCCGGCCGCTTTCAGATCGAGCCCCGCAATGCCACTCGAGCCTGCGCCCTTGCCCGAGGCCGGCATGTGCCACAGCATCAGAAAATACGAGAAGTCGGCCAACGGATCGCCGAGCGTCGACAATTCCCAATCGAGTACCGCCAGAACCTTGGGCTTGTCGGGCGCAAAGATCATGTTGTCGACGCGATAGTCGCCATGCACGACAGACACGCGCTCCTGCTGCGGCACCGTGCGCGGCAAGTACTCCATCAGCCGCTCCATGGCGGCGTTGTGCTCGGTCTCGGACGCACGATATTGCTTGGTCCAGCGCTCAACCTGGCGGGCGAAGTAATTACCCGGCCGCCCATAGTCGCCAAGCCCGATCGCGTCGGGATCGTAGGTGTGCAATTGCGCCAGGGTGTCGATCTGGGCGCCATAAATCGCGCTGCGTTCGGCCGGCGTCTGGGCCGGCAGTGCGCCATCCCAGAAGATGCGTCCGGACACGTTCTCCATCACGTAGAACATGGTGCCGAGCACGCTGTCGTCGGTGCACAGCCCATAGGTCTTGGCGGCAGGGAAGCCGGCGGCGTGCAACGCGGAAATGACTTTGAATTCCCGGTCGACTGCGTGCGCTGATGGCAGCAGCTTGCCGAACGGCTTGCGCCGCAGCACGTATTTTTGCGCTGGCGTGTCGAGCCGGTAGGTGGGGTTGGATTGCCCGCCTTTGAACTGGAACACCTCCAGCGGCCCCGCGTAGCCCGCTACGTTCGCCTGCATCCACGCGGCCAACTTCGCCTCGTCGACCTTGTGCCGCTCCTCCACCGGCTTCACCCCGGAAAAGAGGGCATCGCGTGACAGGGCGGCTGGTGTGTCTGTGGCTTGCGACATTGGTGGCGGTTCCTGATCTGGTGGCAGCCTTAGACGCTTCCGGAAAGAGTGTGCACGACCCTAAGCCTTGTGCGGCACTTCGGGCGTGCCGTGGGTGTGGAAGCTGTCGATCGTTTTGAGGCCCCAGGCCTGGCCCTTCTTGCGCTCGGTTTCCGTCCAGACGACGGTTTCCCAGTCGGGCGCCAGGATCAGCCGCGCGCCGGCGTTCGCCACTTCGATGCGGTTGCCGGCGGGTTCGTAGACATAGAGAAAGAACGTCTGCTGGACCGCGTGCTTGTGCGGACCGGTCTCGATGAACACGCCGTTTTCGAGAAAGATATCGGCGGCCTCGAGGATGTGCTCGCGCTGGTCGAGGGCGTAGGTGAGGTGGTGGAAGCGCCCGTGCGTGCCCGTCGCGTCGCGCGTGTAGGCCACATCATAGCTCTTGTTGTTGTGGGTAAACCACGAGCCGGCGAGTTTGCCCGTATCGAGCATGATCTGCTCGGTGATGCGGCTGCCCATGGCCATCGGCATGAAGGCGGTGATCGCCTCGAGGTCGGTCGCCAGCAAGTTAAAGTGATCGATACGGCGCACGCCGACGCCGCGGCGATGATTGCGCTGCGGCTGGTTCTTCAGAGCCGGCCGCTCCGAGAGCGGAGCCACGTATTTCTTCGTGTCGTAGTAGATTTCGAAGACGTGGTCGTCGGGGTCGCGGAACTGATAGGCGGGGCCGTGTCCGAGATCGCCGTCCGTCCAGCCGATGCCGGCGCCGAGCTTTTCGATGGCGGCGACGCGGCGAGCGAGCGCCTGTGCGCTGGTGCACCGATAGCCGACGTGGCGCATGCCAGTGGCGTTGGACGCGGTGAGTTTCAGTGTGTGGAATTCGTAGTCGTCGTAGGCGCGCAAATACACGCTATCGCCTTCGCGGCCACTCTCGGTCAGCCCGAAGATGTTGACGAAGAAATCGAGACTGGCCTCCGGTTTGTTGGTCAGCAATTCGACATGACCGAGGTGGGCGATATCGAAAATGGGCTCGGGAGACATCGGCTGTGATCCGGGACGTGTGACGGGACAGGGCCGCCAGTTGGGTGCGACAGGGGGCAATAAGTCAAGATCGGGTATTAGGCCTTCTTGCGGGCGCCGCGCTCCTGGGCGTCGGCGACAGCGCGGCACAGATCGGGGGCCAGTCCCATGTCGGCGAGCATGTCGGCGGCCTCGCGCATTTCGGCGGCGCGCCGGATACCGTGTGTCGACACGCGCTCGCCCATATCGACGGCCAGCGCCGGCCAATCGATCGAGGGGTAGCTGGCTGAGAGGCTGCCGAACACGTCGCGCTCCACATCCCAGTGGCGTGCGGCGGCCGCGCAATCGACGATAAGCGCCTCCCAGCCCTTGATCATGATGGAGCGGCACAGTTTCATGGCCGACGCGCGCCCGTAGTCGGTGGCCACCGGCGTCAGGTTCATGCCCAGCATGTTCAGATCGGCAGCGATCTGCTCGGCCTCGGGCCCGCCGGCCAGGATCGGCACCGTGATGCCGGGCTTGAGCACCGGCGCCATCACGGCCGCCTCCAGATACACCGCCTCGTGCTTGCGAATGATCGCGGCGGCGCGTCGCTTGGTCGAAGGCGACGCCGAATTGACGTCGATGAAGATCTGGCCCGGGCGCAGCAACGGCGCGATCGTGCGCGCCACCTCCTCGGCGCGGTCTGCGGTCACGGCGGAGAAGATGTAGGTCGCGGCGTTGACGGCCGCGGCGGCGGAAGCCTCGGGCATAACCCCCATGGCGCGGGCGATCGCCGGGCTCGTCTTGGCTTGAACTTGGTTGGGCGTTGTGCCCGCGTCGAACAGGACGTCATAGGCGGCGATCTTCACGCCATCGCGGGCGAGAAAATCGCGCGCGAATCTCTGACCCACTTCGCCAAAGCCGATCATGGCCATGCCAATGGTGTTTGGAACTGTCATGCAGCACCCTTTGCAGCTATTGCGGCCTTGTCTGTCCCGGCACTCGGGTCCGGGTTATCTCGATGCCCACTGTGCGGCAACCCGGCATGATATCAGGCTTCTCGACGCGGACTGAGGCCGCAATCACGCGGGCGTCCACCAGGCACTGCGCGGCGATGCGCTCGGCGAGCGTTTCGATGAGCTTGAAGTGCGTGCTCTGCACCAGGGCTTCCGTGTCGCGCACGATGGCACTGTAGTCGAGCACGTCGGCGATGCGCTCGCTGACGCCATCATAAGTGTCGAGTACGTCCAGGTCGATCGATACGAGGATGCGCTGTTCATAGCGGTGCTCCACCTCGAAAATGCCGACGCTGGCCATGATTTCGAGATCGCGCACGAAGACGCGACGCGGCGGGCGCTGGTGTAACGGCTGCACTTTAGGCGGAACTGTCATAGTGTGTGTCGTGCTGATCCGTAAACGCGGCGGCAAGCGGGGGAGGGGACGTCGAGGCCGGGCCTATCCGCGGCCGTCGCCGATGTCCGGCGTCTGCCATGCTAGGTGCTGAC
Organism: Hyphomicrobiaceae bacterium; assembly: GCA_025359005.1. Classification (GTDB taxonomy): domain Bacteria; phylum Pseudomonadota; class Alphaproteobacteria; order Rhizobiales; family Hyphomicrobiaceae; genus JABFRJ01. The sequence continues at coordinate 6,854 of JANYHP010000167.1, forward strand.
CGCCGTCGAGCGCGATCATCTGGCCGGTCATTGCCGGGGCGTCAAGGATGAAGCGGATTGCCGCCAGAATCTCGGCTGGGTTCGTCCCGCAGCCAAGAAGTGTCGCCGCGCACTGCGCCGCAAAGTCCGCTTCCGACTGATGCACGCTGCGCAGCATCGGCCCCGGTCCGATGGCATTGACGCGGATGTGCGGAGCGAGCGCCTGCGCCAGCGTTTGCGTCATCGCCCACAGGCCAGCTTTCGCACCCGAATATGACAGGAAGTGGGGCGTCGGCTTCCAGACGCGCTGGTCGATGATGTTGACGATGGTGCCGTGCGCGCCGGCCGGCAGGTGCCGCGCCACGGCCTGCGCCAGAAACACCGGCGCTTTCATATTGACGGCGAAATGCTGGTCCCATTGCGCGCTCGTCAGCGTCGCGATGTCGTCGTAGACGAACAGCGACGCATTGTTGATGAGGCACGTCGGCGATCCAAGACTCGCGGCAACGGCCGGAATCAAGGCCTCGACGGCGACCTGCTCGGTGAGGTCGGCTGCAAAGATTTCAGTACGGCCCCCTCGATTGACGATCTCGGCGGCCAGCGACGTGGCGTCTTTGTCGACGGCATGAACGTGGAGCGCAACGACCCACCCGCGCGCGGCGAAATCGAGCGCAATGGCCCGTCCAAGGCGGCGCGCGGCGCCGGTCACCAGAACGACCTGGGGCGGAGACGCAGCGTCCCGCGTCATTCGCTGTCGCCGCCGCTGCTATCGCCACCGCCGCCACTGCCGCCACCGAAGCCCCAGGAGAAGCCGCTGCCGCCCGTGGCGCTGCTGACCGCCGCTGTGGCCATCATGCGCGATGCGAAGCGTGAGAACGGCAGGCTTTGCAGCCAGACTTTGCCGGGGCCCTTCAGGCGGGCAAAGAAGAAGCCCTCGCCGCCGAACACCATCGACTTGATGGAGCCTGCGCGCACGATGTCGAAGCCGACGCTCGGCTCCATGGCGGCGACCGAGCCGGTGTCACAATCGAGTTCCTCGCCGTCTGCCAGCATGCGCTCGACGACGGTGCCGCCGCCGTGGATGAACACCCAGCCGTCGCCCTCCAGCTTCTGCATGACGAAGCCCTGTCCGCCGAAGATGCCGACGCCGATTTTCTGCTGGAAATGCACACCGATCGACACACCCTTGGCCGCGCACAGAAATGCATCTTTCTGCGCGATCAACGTGCCGCCCATCGAGGACAGCTTGAACGGCATGATGGTGCCCGGATAGGGCGCGGCAAATGCTACGCGGGCTTTGCCCTGGCCTTCGTGGGTGTAGACGGTGATGAAAAGGGAACTGCCGGTGATCAGCCGTTTGCCGGCCGCAGCCAGGCGGCCGAAGATGCCGGCGTCGGGTTTCGATGCATCGCCGAACACCGTGTCCATGCGGATGCACGCCGGCTTGAACATCATCATGCCGGCTTCGGCGATGGCGCTCTCGCCGGGATCGAGTTCGATCTCCACGAACTGCATCTCGTGGCCCTTGATCTCATAGTCGATCTCATCGGCGATGCCGGATTTCATCGGTCCTGCGGAGGCGACGGATGGGCGGAGAATGGAGGGTACGGCGGAAGACATGGCGGAGCCTCGGTTGGGGCGGGCGTGAGGGACAAGGCAAAGCAACTATTCGATGTCAGAGAACGCCAAGTGCAGGCGCCAGGCGCCTGTCGTCGCGGATGTGCACAATCTCGACCTGATCGTATTGGACGCGATGATAAATCGTGTAGCTATAGCGTGCTACGCCGATGGACCTGATGCCGAGCTCGGGCCGTTCGCGGCCTGCAAAGGGGAAATCCTGCAAAATATCAAGCGTTGCGTTGATCGCCAAGCGCACACTGTCAGCCCCCTGCGGGCTTCGCTCGGACAAATAGTCTCTGATCGCGGCCAGATCATTCAAGGCGCGCGGAGTGATGACGATCCGACGTGGGGCGCTCATTTCCAGGCATGACCGAGGAGCGCGGACACTTTGCTGGCCTCAACAAATTCGCCACGGTCGGCCTGTGCTAGGCCTTCAGCAATTGCGGCTCGCGTTGTATCGTCCTCCGGCGGGGGCTGTCGCGTCCAAGCATCGGCTAGCTCGGCAAGCGCTTGCGCCTGCGCGGCAGTCAAGGCCGGCAGAGTTGCTTCAATTTTGGTTATGGCTTCGCGTTTGGTCATGGGCAAGGAATAGCATAATTGTCGGCGTCCGACTACGCCACCTGGCCCCGTGGGCGAACTCTTGGGCGAACTCTTGGGCGAACTCTTGGGTGGACGAAAATGGGGCCCGCCACCCGTTCTTTACTACAACCAAATCATAACGACATGGCATCGGACTTGGTGGCTGGGGACTTGGAGGCTGGCTCCCATCACACCAACCGCCCCAACGCCTCTCGCGTGAACGGTACGGCGTCGGTGAGGCGGTGGGTGCGGAGCTTTTCGACCCAATCCGGATCGGCGATCAATGCGCGTCCCACCGCCGCGAGGTCGATTTCGCCGCGCTCCATCATGCCGGCGAGTTGGGCGATGTGGCTGGTCTCGTTGCGCGCCTCTTTCTTCGCAAAAGTGTCGATGAAATCGGTGTCGAGGCCGATGGAGCCGACGGTGATGACGGGCTTGCCGGAGATCTTCTTCGTCCAGCCCGCGAGGTTCATGGCGCTGCCACCGTCATGGTCTGGGAATTCCGGCTGCCAGAAGCGGCGGTTGGAGCAGTGGAAGACGTCGACGCCGGCATCGACCAGGGGCGCGAGGAAAGTGGCCAGTTCGCTTGGATTTGTGGCGAGACGGGCGGCATAGTCCTGCTGTTTCCACTGCGAGAAGCGCAGCACAATGGGGAAGTCGGGCGCGGTGGCGGCCCGGCAAGCCTTGACGATCTCGGCGGCGAACGTGGTGCGGCCGGCTAGTCCGCCGCCGTAGCGATCGGTGCGCACATTTGTGCCGGCCCAGAAGAACTGATCGATCAGATATCCGTGCGCGCCGTGGATCTCGATGCCGTCGAAGCCGAGGCGATGGGCGTGGCCGGCGCTCTCCGCAAATGCTGCAATCAAGGTGTCGATCTCGGCAAGCGTCGCGGGCTCGCCCACCACTTTGCCCGGCTTGAAAAGGCCCGACGGCGAGACGGGCGGCGCCTCAGGGTTGGGGCCGTCGCCGCGGCGGCGCATGGAGCCGACATGCCAGAGCTGCGGCATGATGTGCCCGCCGGCGGCATGCACGGCATCGACAACGTGGCCCCAGCCGGCGAGTGCCGCCTCGCCATAAAACGACGGCACTTTCGGATCGTTGCCGGCGGCCGGATGGGCGACGAGCGTGCCCTCGGTGAGGATCAGGCCGACGCCACCTTTGACGCGGCGCGCGTAGTATGCGGCGACGTCGGCACCCGGCACACCGCCGGGCGAGAACGATCGCGTCATCGGCGCCATGACGAGGCGGTTCGGCAGGACCAGAGAACCGAGCGCAAAGGATTTGAACAGCGGATCAGTCGCGGCAGTGGTGGTGGTCATGGAGGTCTCACAGGACAAAATTGGGGACAGCCACCAAGGTCCAGATGGCTGAGGGTTCGATTGTGGGGCCAACCGAGTTGGTGGCTGCCCCACTTAGGGCGTCATTCCGCGGCGCGGCCAAGCGGCGTGGTGCTTTGGATCAGCCGCTGGCGGACGAGGTTGACGTGGCCGCGAAGGTCGTAGAGCTGGTCCGAGTACGCGAGCGGCACGCGGATGCGGCGGATTGCGGTGTCGATGCGCTCGAGGTCGTGCAGCTTCTCGGCGACGTGAGCGTCGCCGCCGCCAGGGTGGATCGTTGCTTCCATGGCCTTGAGCTGGCGATACCAGTGCAGCAGGCGCCGGCGGATCGACCAGTTGTACGCCATTGGCAGGATGCGGGTGAGCGGCAGCAGGATGGACAGCAAGGGGATCAGCAGCAGGATCGTTCGTGAGCCATTGACGTGGACGAAGGCCGGCACCCAGAACTTCATCCCCATTGACTTGGCCATGGGGGCAAACGTGCGCAGCAGGAAGGGCATCTCACCGCTCTGATAGAGCGCCTTGATGTCCGGGCTGATTTCGTATTCCGGGTCTTGGATGCTTGGATATTTACCCGGTTCGTAGAACAGCACCGGATCGCCCTCGCGATCGAAGGAGCGCTTTGGGTTGCGCTGGATGGCGCGCGCCAGCAGCAGCGCCAGTGCCGGATGCAGGTCGGCCCGCACAACGAGGGCCGTGGAGGTGGCCAGCAGCGTGATGTCGGCTGACGGCAGGTCGGGCGCAAACTCGACGACACCTTGATGCAGCACGACCTTGCTCAGCGACGGAAAGCGGTTGGCATATGCCTCCGCATCGGCCGCAAAGCTCATCAGCAGGATGTTGGGCACCCGCAGCAATTTCTGCACTTTCGGCGATTCGGCGACCGCAATGGTGATCGCTACATCGACCTTGTCCGACATCAGTGCTGCGGCGTCCTCGGTCAATTCCTCATAGACGAGCGTTGAATTCGACGCATCGATACCGTTGGCTTTCAACAGCTGGACGGCAACCAGACGCGTGCCGCTCTGCGCCGAGCCGACCATAATGCGCTTACCCTTGAATTCCGATAAGCTGCGGACCTGTCGCGCACCGCGATAGAAGACCCAGATCGGCTCGATGAACAGTCGGCCGACGGAGCGCAGGCCGTTGGCTTCCCGCTCATGCTCTTTGCGGTCCTCGAGGGAGGCGTAGCGGCCTTGCAGGCTGGACAGCATGCCGCCCTTGATGATGCCGCCCTGTGCCTCGCTGTCGGTGGCTGCCAGCAGCGCCTTCAGCGTGCCTGCCCCTTCGACCTTTTGCTTCAACTCGAGCGTGACGCCGCTGCGCGCCAGATCCGCCACCAGCGTCTCGGCGAACTCATGGTAGGCGCCCCCGGCTCCACCGGTAGCCAGCACGATCCGCCCTTCGGGTCCCGGCTTCAGGATCGCGATCGCGAGCCAGAGGATTGCAATGATGCCGGCGAAGACGGCGGCAGTAGCTGCGAGGAATTGGCGCACGCGACGTCTCATGGCTGAAGTTTCCCTGAGCAGACACTATATGATGCCGGTGGACGCTTTGCGGCAGAGAAATGGACTGCAGGTGCGAATGCATCCCGGGCGGTGATGCGGTCGTTGGTCATGACGTCCGACGACGGTTGCGATCTGTGCGGTATGCGCGCCGAAGTAGATTGGTCCGGACGTTCCGCTGCTTTGAACCAGATCCCGCCAGGTGTGCCTAGTACCCAGCGGGCGTGACCTAAGCCCTTATCGTGCAGCGATCGCATGGTCCGATTGCTGTTGATCTCGGAGCCGCTTGGAATTGGACAAAATTAGCCGATTTGGGACGTTCGCCGCTCTGGGAAGAACAACTCATAGTTGACCATTAGTAGAACTTGTCGCTCCCTGAGGCGCTTGAATCATTGGCACTTTCGATCGATATGAGTATGAGAGACTGTCGCATCACGAAGGCGTCATCGTCGCTGCGACGATTCTGAATACAGATGAACAGGCTACGAATAGGCCTCGCGGCCACGTGCCGTGGCTTGCCTTGGAGACTCCATGGACATTCAAGACTTACAGATCTTTTCTCGTGTAGCGGCGCTCCAGAACCTGTCCGCCGTCGGCACGGAACTCGGTCTCACGCCCGGCACGATTTCCAAGCGCATCCAGGCGCTGGAGGAGGAATTGCAGGTGCGCCTGTTCGAACGGACAACCCGCTCGATCCGGATCACCGACGAAGGGCGCCGCTTTCTGGAGCATGTGCAGCGCGTGTTGTGTGAGCTTGAGCAGGCGCGCTCGCACATGGCGGCCAGCTCGGGCAAACCAGTCGGCAAGCTCAAAGTGTCGGCACCGCAGATTCTCGGGCATCGCTATGTCGCGCCCGCACTCGCGTCATTCTTGACGGAATTTTCCGATATCGAGGTTCAGCTCGATATTTCCGATCGCCATGTCAATTTGCACGAGGAGGGCTACGACGTTGCCATCCGCTGCGGCACCCTCGACGACAGCACGCTGATCGCCAAGCGCCTCGTCAACGACAAGATCGTTGTCTGTGGTTCACCGGCATACCTCGAACGCGCCGGGACACCGTCCAGTCCAGAGGAGCTTAATGCACACAGTTGCCTCGCCCTCAGCGATACCTGGTCATGGGGCTTCGGCAGCGGCGCCGACGGCAATGCGGTGCGGATTTCGTCCCGGCTGCGTTCCGACAGCAGCGAGGTGCTGCGCGTGGCGGCCCTGGCAGATATGGGGTTGATGCGCTCGACGGAACTGTTGGTGTGCGATGAGTTGGCGTCGGGCCGGCTCGTCCCAGTGCTGTCGCAGTTCATCGACAACAGCGCCACGGGCGTCTACGCGCTCTATGTCAGTGGGCGCCATGTTCTGCCGCGCCAACGCGTCTTTCTCGATCATATGTCCGACTGGTTTCGCAATCAGAAGCGCGCCTTCGATGCGTCGGTTGCCGCGTTGAGGCCTGACTTGGGGAAAGCCAGCCCGGCATCAGGCTGATCGGGCTCACTTGATGCGAACAGTCACGCGGTCGGTGCGGCCGGCGGCGTCGATGACCGAGACTTTCACGAACCCGCGGCGGCCATCGCCCAACGTCAGCTCGCGTCGTTTGCCGTCTGACGCGAGCGGGGCTCCGTCGACCAGCCACGTCAACGGCAGCGTCCCCCCGTCCACCTTGAAGAGAACACCGTCGCCGCTCGCGGCGTCGACCTCGGCGCGATCAGGCGGCGAGGCGATGCGCAGCGGTGTCGTCCGGTAAGGGCCGGTCGGCTGCTCTGCTGTCTCGGCCATCGCGTTGAAGCGGCGCAGCGGGGGTGGCAAATCGGCGCCCGACGCACGCAGCGCATCCGCAGGCGGGCCCGCCAAGGGCGTGCGCTGTTCGGCAACGCGCTGGAAGGCATCAAACAACAGTGGCGCGGCCGACGCGCGGCCAGCCAAGCCCGGCACCGACGCGCCGTCGGCTCGCCCGACCCAAACCGCGATCGTATGCCGACCATCGAAGCCCGCGGCCCACGCATCGCGAGAGCCGTAGGACGTGCCCGTTTTGTAAGCGATCCGGCCAGTCTTGGCGGCCACCGGGGCGGGTGCGTGCCGCAGGATATCGGCGACATACCAGGCGGCCAACGGTGACAAGAGCCGCGGTTGCGGCTGCGCGGTTGCCCGTTCGGCGTCATTGGCGCGGCGATGGTGCAGGGCCACGCCGTCGCCGCCGCGTGCGAGCGCGGCATAAAGCTGCGCAATGTCCACCAGGCGCAGACCCAAGCCGCCGAGCGCCACCGCCAAGGTGGGCTCGGCGTCTTTCGGCAATTGCGGATTGAGCCCGGCCTGCTGCAGGCGGCCGAAGAATTTCTGCGGCCCCACCGCGTCGAGCACGCTGACGGCGGGGATATTGAGCGACTGTGCCAACGCCTCGCGGATGGTGACGGTGCCGTGCCAGTCGCGATCGAAATTCTTGGGCACATAAGTACCAAAGCGTGTGGGTCGGTCGTCGATGAGTGTGTCGGGATGGGCGATGCCGGCTTCGAAGGCGAGGCCATAGATGAGCGGCTTCAACGTCGAACCGGGCGACCGGATGGCGTGCGCCATGTCGACGGCGCCTGCGCGTCCGGCATCCAAAAAGCCAGCAGAACCTACCTCGGCGATGATCTCCCCACTCCGATGATCGACCGCGACGATGGCCGCCGAGATGCCTTGTCCGAGCATCTGCGCGTGCTCGCGCGCGGCACTCTCAAGCTTGCCCTGCACGTCGGCGTCGAGCGTGAGGCGGTGCACGCGCCGGGTCGGATCGGCCTCGCGCTCTGCGTCGGCGAGGTGAGGCGCGAGCTTGGCGAAGTCGCGGCGCAGCGTCGGGATGGTCTCGCGCCGGGCCAGCGTCGCGTCCTCGGGCTTGATGACGCCGGCGGCCAACGCACGCGCCAGCACACGGTCGCGGGCGATCCGTGCGGGCACGGGAAAGCGGTCTGGCTTGCGGCTTTCCGGCGCCTGGGGAATGGCGACAAGCAGCGCTGCTTCGGCCGGGCTCAACCGCCGCGGTTCCTTGCCAAAGTAGGCCAGCGAGGCCGCGCGCACGCCCTCGAGATTGCCGCCGAAGGGCGCGAGTTGGAGGTAGAGCACCAGGATTTCGGACTTTGAGAACTGCCGCTCGATCTGCAACGCCCGCAGCATCTGGCGGAGCTTGCCGGACGCATCGCGCGCATGCACGCCGTCGAGCAGCCGTGCGACCTGCATCGTCAAGGTCGAGCTGCCCGACACGATGCGGCCATTGCGGAGCGTCTGGCCGACGGCGCGTAGCGTCGAGAGTGGATCGACACCGGGATGGTGATGGAAGCGGCGATCCTCGAAAGCGATCAGCATCGCCAAGTAAAGCGGATCGACATCGGTCGTGGCGACGGGCAGCCGCCAACGCTCATCATCGGTGGTATAGGCGCGCAGCAGTACGTCATGACGATCCAGCACGACAGCCGACGTTGTTTGCACACGCGCCATCGGCAGCGGATCGAGGCGGCGAACTGCTCCCTCCACAGCCAACCACGGGAGCAGCACGGCAATTGCGAGTGCCAGGGCCACGCGCTTCGTGAGGCGTCGCGCGTGACGTCCGGCAGGCCTTGTCGTGGCGCTTATCATGGTTGGCTCGCGCGCTTTACTTTGCTGTCACGGTGAGTTTTCCGGCGGCCGTGCGGGCGTGGCGGTCGGGGCGGTACATGTCCTCCACGGTCGCGGCGGGGTGCACGAAGCTGCCGGGCGTTACCGCGCGGACGAGGTAGGCCACCGTCGCGGTTTTTGTCGGCTGGTAGCTGTCGCCATCGTCGTCACCACGGCGGCGGCGTTCGCTGCCGAAGAAGTCGAAGGCGGCGACGAAGCGGTCGTCGCGGAACTCGGTGTGCTCCGGCTTACGCGTCGTCGTCAGCCAGTCGAGAGTTTTCACGTCACCGCTGTCGACGAGATGCGGGTTCTCGATTTCGAGGCCGGCCGGCAGGCGGTCGACAAGCAGGATACGGCCGCCGTCGTCAGCCGCATCGATCTTGAGGACCACCACCAGTCGCTGGTTCTGCGTCAACGTCGAGGTGCCGCCGCTGGCGCTCTTGAGGTCGACCTTCTTGCCATCGAGCGTGTAGTAGCTGCGCTCAATGGTGAAGCCCTTGGAGGCGGCCGGCTCCGGCGTCAGCGCGCTGCCGACAACCGAGACCACCACGTTCGTCGCCGTATCGCCCGCGTTCTCGATGGCGAAGCTGCCGCCGGTCAAGTCGGCCGGCTTGAGCGTGCGCGTCAGTGTGCCTTTGTACGGCGCGCCGTTGACGATGAGCGCCTGCTCGGTCGCCTGGTCGGCGGCGGAGTGGGCGGCGAGCAGCAGCCAGGCTTGCTCCTGCGTGGAGGTGTAGGCCTTGGCCGAGTGCACCTTGGCGAGCACGTCCAACAGTTTCGGCGTGGCGGCCTTGGCGAGCTTGAGCTCAGAAGCCAGCGTCACAAGCGCCGCTCCATCGCGCAGGCCGGTGCCGTAGTCGCGACGGTAGCCACGCTCCGGCGTGACGACGTCGAGTGCCTTGAGCGCTGCAGCAAAGGCTTTTTCGGCACGTTCGCGATCGCCCGTGAGACCGAGGGCCGCGCCGAGCTGCGCCTGCGAGAGGGCGGTTGCGAACTTTTCCAGGCGCGTGTCGACGTCGTAGCGCAGTTCACCGACAGGGGCGCGACCGGCGCGGGCGAGAACGTAGAGTGCGTAAGCCCGGTTCTCGCCGCCCTTCTCGAACTCCTGCTCGATGGCGACGCTGTTGGCGAGTTTGTCGAGCGCGAGCGAGAGGGCCTTTGGGTTGACGACGTGGCCGGCTTCACGGGCGCGCAACAGAAAGTCGGTGACATAGCTGGTGAGCCAGAGATCGCCGTTGCTCGGACCCCAGACGCCGAACGCGCCTGAGCTTTCCTGCATTTCAAGTACACGCTCGATGGCGCCGGCGACCCGCACCCGCAATTCCTTGTCGGCGCCGAGGCCGATCTGTTGGGCGACATCATTGGCATACAGCAGCGGCAGCGCGCGGCTGGTCGTCTGCTCCGCGCAACCATAGGGGTAGCGATCGAGTTCGGCCAGGATGCCGGGCACATTCAGCGTCGCCAGCGGGCCGACGTGCGCGGTGATCTTCGCGGTCGAGGGAATGAGGTCGGCGAGGAGGTCGGCGGACAGCACGAGCCTGCCGCCCTTGGCCTGTAACGCGGCAACGGTCGAGCGCTTGATGTCGCCAGCGGGCGGCTTCACATCGAAGCTGAGCGTGCGTTTGACGTCGATGCCGCCCGGCCCTTTGACGGTCACGTCGAGCGCCATGCGGCCGATATCGGTCGGCTTCAAGGTGATGGTATCGATTTTCTTCTCACCGGCCTTGAGGGTGAGCGCCTTGTTCGCGATGGATTGGGGACCGTCGGCGCCGGCGCGCTGCACATTGACCTGATAGTCGCCGGCCGCGCCATCGACGTTGTGCACGTCGACTTGCAGACGGGCCTCATCGCCAAGCGTCAGGAAGCGCGGTGCGGACGCCACGAGTGTCACCGCATCGCGGACGATCACATCCTGTGACGTGGAGCCGACGCGGCCGTCGCTCCAGGCCACCGCGGTGAGGCGTACGGTGCCGTTGAAGTCGGGCAAGTCGAAGGCAACTTGCGCGGTGCCGTCCGCGCCGACGGTGACGATGCCCGACGTCATTGCGAGCGTGGCTTCGACCGGCGGCGAGCCGGACATGGACATACTATCGCCAGCGCCGCCGTCACCGCCGGAGCGCAGCTTGCCGCGTTCGGCGCGCATGCCGTCAATCAGCCGTGCGTAGAAGTCGCGCAATTCCAAGCCCAACTTGCGCTGGCCGAAGAACCAGGCGCCGGGCTTCGGCGTTTCATAGCGGGTGAGGTTGAGAATGCCGGCGTCGGTGGCGTGCACGGTGACACGCGCGGCTTCGCCCGGCGTGAGACCGGCGAGCTTGATCGGCACAACCAGTTTCGACGCCGCTTTGACCTTTTCCGGCGCACCGAGCGTAACAGCCAGCTTGCGCGCGTCGGCATCGACAGAAAGCCACTTGAGGCCGATGGCGCGGCCGGGCATGCGCTTCTCGGCAACTTCCAGCGGGCGGAAGAGTGTGGCGGTCACATAGGCGCCCGCACCCCAGCCGTCCGTCACCGGGATTGATACTTCGCCGCCACCGGCCGCAAGCGTTGCCTCCTGCATGGCGATCACACCGGAGCCGAGTACGGCGATCTGCACCTTGCCGGCCATGCGTGACGTGATGCGGACGCGGGCGGTGTCGCCGGCTTTATAGCTCGACTTGTCGAGCGCGATGTCGAGCATCTCCGGGCTGTCGGCGGCTTCGTCCTGCCAGTAGCCGGATGTGAATTCGATGCTCGACAGGACAGGCTCGCTTTGTGCGCCGCCGTTTGGATTGGGCGCGGAGACCTCCAGACGATAGCGGCCCCACTCGGTTTTTGCAGTTATGCGCGCCGCAGCGGAGCCTTGCGCGGGTGCGTCGCCGCTGGCCACACGGCGCGTGGACGTCTGCGCGTCGTACGTCCATTCGTTGTCGCGGTTGTACCACTGCCAGCGCTGCTCGAGCTTATAGAGTTCCCACTTGAGGCCCTTGCTGGGCAACGGCTGCCCCTTGGCATCGATGAGCACCGTGTCGAAGGTGACGGTTTCGCCCTCGCCGGCTTGCACTTGTGACGCGCCGGGCGTGCCAAACAGCGGCTTGATGCCGACACGCGGTCCGGCGGCACCGACGGGCATCGTCAGCGACCGTTCGATGGTGCGACCGCCGCTCTCGCGCAGCCGCACGATAATATTGGCCTCGAGCGGCCGCGCTGTTTTTTCCAATTGCGGCAGCGTGATCGGCAGCGACGCGGCGCCCGTGGCGTCGGTCTCGGGCAATCCTTCGATGGTCTTGCGGGCTGGCGCGATCTTGTCCTCGGCAACACCGAAGCGATAGCCCGGGTAGGCGGCGAGGCCCTTCTCGGACGCTTTGACGACGATGTCGGCTTCGACGGCCAGCGCTGCGGCCGGCGGGCCGTAGAGATAGCGGCCGGCGACTTTGACAGTGCCGCCGGTTTCAGGCTCGAGAGTTGGCGTGGCGGCTTCGAGTTTCAGGTCGAGACGCTCGGGCACAAAATCTTCGACCAGGAAGGCCGCCGACGAAATGGCTTCGGCCTTGGGGTCGGCATGCACGCGCACCCGCCATGTACCGGTCGCGGCACCGCCGCCAAGCGCCAGGCTATAGGCGCGACCGCCGAGCTGATCGTCTGTCAGCACCACACGCTTGTGCTCGACGCCATCGGGACGCGTGACGATGAGCGTCACGGGAAGTTTGGCTGACTTGCCGAGGCTGTCGCGGATGAGCGCGGTGAGGTGCACTGTCTCGCCGGGGCGGTAGACGCCGCGGTCGGCAAAGGTGAAGGCGTCGAGCGGTCCAGGGGCATCGCGGCCCTTGACGCCGCGGTCGGAGAGATCGAAGGCGGCGACCGACAGATCGAGGAACGCGAAATCGAGCGTGCCGTCGGCGGTCGCCTCGGCCGACAGGAAGGCCGGTTGCGAGCCGCCTTCGCCGCGCTTCAGGCCGGCGTCGAATTTGACATAGCCGCGCGCGTCGGTGACGGCCTCGCCGAGGATCTCGTTGTTGCGCGCGACGAGGCGCACTTTTGCGCCGCCGACGGGGTTTGCGGTGGCGAGCGAACGGACGAAGCCATGCACACCGTCCTGGCCGTTGAATGCGGTCATGCCGAGATCGGAGACGATGAACCACTGCGTGGCGGCATTGCGGTAGCTGTCGTCTTCCTTCTTGGTCGAGGCGTAG
>JANYHP010000183.1 GCA_025359005.1 Hyphomicrobiaceae bacterium
CCCGGCGGCTCGTCGATGCCGGTGATCGCGGAAGCGGAATGCCAGACGCTGACGATGGATTTCGATGCGCTGTCGAAATTGAAGAGCGGCATGGGGACGGCAGCCATCATCGTGATGGACAAGTCGACCGACATCATCGCCGCGTTCCGGCGGCTGGCCTATTTCTACAAGCATGAGAGCTGCGGCCAGTGCACGCCGTGCCGCGAAGGCACGGGCTGGCTGTGGCGCATCTTGATGCGGATGGAAAAGGGCCAGTCGAGCCGCGCCGAGATCGATATGCTGTGGGATGTCACCAAGCAGATCGAGGGCCACACCATCTGCGCGCTGGGCGAAGCCGCGGCTTGGCCTGTGCAGGGTCTGATCCGCAACTTCCGCCCGGTCATCGAAGCGCGGATCGATCAATTCACCGCGGCGCACAGCCAAGCGGCGGAGTAGCGCCGATCGGTACTTGGCGCGGTGGCGCCGGGCTCTCGATGGCCCTCGCGCTGTAATCGGTGCAGCAGTGAAGGGCTCGAAAAAATGAAAGCTCCGCTTGCGGCCGATGCAACTTTGTGCTACTTTTGTTCTCATCAAGAGAAGTCATCGGCGGGTGCGTCACATGGCAGACGAAGCAGAGAGCATGATCGTCGTTCACTTGCGCAGCATTGATGCGAAGCTTGAGGCCTTCGAAAATCGGTTCGACCGGATGGATGCCGACCATGCGGCGTTCCGGGAGCAGGTCACGCATTTCGGTGGCCTTGCCGGTGTCGCCAGCCGGCGCGCGCGGCAGGCGGAGGCCAAATCCGACCAGGCGCTCGACTGGCAGGAAAATTTCGATGCCGAAATTGAGCGACTGGAGAAGAAGCTGCCGAAAAATTGAGCCATTGCCGCACGGCACGGGAAATCCCCAGACAATCTGGCGAAATGCGCAGGGCTGTCACGCCGATGCAACATGACGCCTTGACAATTGGCGAGCCGAGGACGACTTAAATCGCGTTCAAACAACCCGTATTCTCCCAACCGGAGTCCGTTCAGACCACATGAGCGCTTTCAAAACCCCTGATTTCAATGACCGCCAATCTGCCGCCGTGAAGGCGCGCCTCGCCGCCCTCGAAAAGTTCAAGGCCAAGCCAGGCCCGGGTCATCCAGAGTTCGAGAAGAAGCAGGCCGAGCGGATCGCGTTGGAAGCTTCGCGCAAGGAGCGCGAAGAGATCCGCCGCGTCGAAAAGGAAAAGCGCGACGCCGAGGAGGCCGTGGCTCGCGCCATCGCGGAAGAAGACAAGCGCAAAGCCGAGTTGGCCGCGCATCTCTCAGCCATTGCTTCGAAGGCCGAGCTGGAAGCGTCGCAAAAGGCCGCTCGTGACGCGCGCTACGCCGCACGCAAGGCCGCTAAGAAAGCCCGCAAGGCTGGTTAAGGCTGGCGCTTGTTTGCTACGAGCGGAGTTCGAGAAGAGCCTGCGCAGCCGAAGGGCCGCGTGGGCCTTTTTGTCATCCGCGCGACGGATTGTCGTGGCCGCTGTTGGCCTAATACCGACGGTCAAAACTATTGACCGTCGGTACTTGTCTTCGATTGCGCGTGCCCACTCCGCTGCCCCGCAAGGGGACTTCCAAGTGGTCGCGCGGAGCCGGCTGGCACGCGCGGTCAGCGGCAGCATCAGTCAAAAATTTTGGCGGTCAGTATTACCCTGGCCTTCTGGCCGCCCCTGCACTATCGATCACCGCTTTTGTCGATGCGCAAGTCTTGCATCCTCGCCGTCGCGCTCGCATCATCGCCCTCAGCCGCGAGACCCCCAATGACTGGACCATGGCATGCCGCAAGAGTTGATCGCCAACGCCCGCATGTATTCCGTAGCACCGGGCGCTGCTGCGGCATGGAAACAGTTGTTTGCCTGGCTTATCGACACGACGAAAGTGCCGTTGACAGTGATCGACCACGCCTTCCCCGCCAAACTCGACGATCTTTGGCGGCGGAACGATCTGGCCTGCACCTTTGTTTGCGGCTGGCCATGGCTCCGTCTAGGGCTGGGACACAAGGTTATCGCGGCGCCGATCCCGAAAGCGCGTTATGCTCAAGGTAAACCCCTGTACTGCTCGCACTTCATCGTCCGCCGCGACAGCGCGTTCGACAGCCTTGAAAGCACGTTCGGATATCGCTTCGCCTACACTATCGACGACTCCCATTCCGGCTACAACGCCCCGCGCCATCATTTGTTGCAGTTCAGGTCGAATGGCACGCCATTGTATCGCGGGATCGTTGGCCCCTTCACGACGCCGCGCCGCGTGCTGGAAGCCATCGCCGAAGGACGCGCCGATGTGGGGCCGCAGGATAGCTTCGCATTCGATTTGATGCAGCGCCACGCACCCGAACTCACTGATGCCGTTCGCGTCGTCGCCAGCACCGCGACCATGCCGATGCCCGCACTCATGGCGTCGGCGAATGCGGATGCTGCAATGATCGCGCTGCTGGCCGATGCACTGTGCTCATTGGCTTTCAGACCAGAGTGCCGCGCACTGCGGGAAGACCTCTGCATTTCGGGGTTCGCGCGCATCGATCCTTCAGTCTATGAATTGAGCGAGCGGTGGGCGAAGGGCGCCGAAGTGCTTGGCCTTACCCGCATAACGTGAGGGTGCGGGCGACGATGCCGGATCAGACGAGCATGGCAGCCCAAGATGCGCTCGCGCGAAAGCAGCAGGCGGTACGGACACTGGTTGACGAGATCGCCGCGCTCTACAGCACCGACCCGCTGACGGAGCCGGTTCGTGCTCAGATGATTGGCGCTTCCACCTCCGCGAGATTGGAACTCGATCCAAGAATACTACCCGTTGGCGTCCACTTCAGGACCGCTGTCGCAAACGCCGCCAACGGACCCTGCGCCCCAATTGCCGCCGCACTGGCAGCCCTGGCGCCGGATCTGTGCTGGGAGCAGAATGCCAACTACCTGGCCGCTCCGCCAAGTGCGGATTTCCTCAACAACTATGGCTACGTGGAGTTCGTCGGCCCGGGGCGGCCCATGTCCAGCGAGGCTGTTCGCGTCGGATTGCTCTTGCTGGGGCCAAAAACGTCTTATCCCGCACATCGACATCCGGCGGAAGAAATCTATCACGTCATATCAGGTCGCGCGCGCTGGTGGCGGCAGGGAAGCGGTTGGCGACACGAAAGTGCCGGCGCCCTAATCCACCACGCCCCGGGCGTGCCGCATGCGATGGCCTGCAGCGAGCAGCCGCTGTTGGCACTCTACTGTTGGCTTGGCGACATCGAGGCAGCGGCTCAGCTTTGTTGAGGCTTTCGCTCTGCGTTGCCACAGACATTGGACGTCACAGGAGACGCAGTTCATGACTGACATCTTCAAGGATCCGCGCACGCGTGCGCATCTGAACTAGACGGTGCCGACAAGCGGCCCTCGGTACCGACCACAACCAGCGCGCATTGGAGCGACAGTTCGAGCCTGGAATGGTCGTTTGCATCGAGAGCCCAATCGGTGAGCAGGACGGGCCGGAGTGCGTCAAGCTGGAGACACAGGCCCTGATCACTCGGTCTGGCCCGGTCAGGCTCGACAGTTTCCCGTGGGGGCTGACCTGATGGCGCGAGCCTTGCGCAAGGCCCTGTCGCACGGGCGATAGTTGCCCTAGGGTGACTTCGGTCAGACTGCCTCGACCTTCGGATCATCCGGATTGGAACGTGATGCATGGCGCAAGATGACATTATTCTCGCCGATCTAGACGATGCAGCGCTCGTGCAGCAGATGCACGAAGACCTGTATGATGGCCTCAAAGAGGAAATCGAACAGGGTGTCATGATCCTGCTTGGCCGGACCTGGACTCCCTACAAGGTTCTTACCGAGGCACTCGTCGAAGGCATGCGCATCGTCGGCGAGGATTTTCGCGACGGCATCCTGTTTGTTCCGGAAGTCCTGATGTCCGCCAACGCCATGAAAGCGGGCATGAAGATATTGCGTCCGTTGCTGGTCGAGACCGGCGCACCGCGCGTCGGGAAGATGGTGATCGGCACGGTCAAGGGCGACATCCATGATATCGGCAAGAACCTCGTCGCCATGATGCTCGAGGGTGCTGGCTTCGAAGTCGTCGATCTCGGCATCAACACCGATGTCGACAAATTCCTGAAGGCGATCGATGAGCACCAACCTGATTTGCTCGGCATGTCGGCATTGCTGACCACGACCATGCCCTACATGAAGGTCGTCATCGAAACCCTGAAGGAGAAGGGTATTCGCGACAAGATTTCGGTGCTCGTCGGTGGCGCACCGCTGAACGAAGAGTTCGCCAGGGCGATTGGCGCGGATGCGTACTGTCGCGATGCGGCGGTGGCCGTCGAGACGGCCAAGGACTTCATAAAGCGCAAGCACAACCAGCGCAGCGGCGCCGACGCCTGAGGCACCCTGATGCTGGCACAATCTGCCGGACCGCCGATCCAACCGCGGATATTGATCCTGGCCTGCGGAGCCTTGGCGCGTGAGATACTCGCTGTACTCGCAGCCGACCAGCTCGATCACATTGAATTGCAGTGCCTGCCCGCGTCGCTGCACAACCGGCCGCACGAAATTCCGGGTCAGGTCCGGTCGGCGCTCCGTCAGGCGCGCGGGCGTTACGAGCGCGTATTCGTGGGTTATGGCGATTGCGGGACGGGCGGCCAACTCGATGCCGTTTTGGCAGAGGAGGGTGCCGCACGGCTTCCCGGGCCACACTGCTACGCCTTTTATTCCGGTGCAGAACAGTTCGCCGCTCGCGGCGATCAAGATATGCGCACGTTCTATCTGACGGACTTCCTGGTCCGACAATTCGACGTGCTGGTCATTGAGGGGCTCGGGCTCGATCGGCATCCAGAATTGCGCGACGCCTATTTCCAGAATTATCGCACCGTTGCCTACCTCTCTCAGATCGAAGATCCGATTTTGCTCTCGGATGCCCGGCACGCGGCTGACCGGCTCGGGCTCGCATTCGAGCACCGGCATGTCGGCTATGGAGATCTTGAGGCGGCACTGGCAGGACTATGACGATCATTCGTCGGCACATGCGCTGCAGGAGCACGCAATGACTGTTGAACGCGGAGCCACCGATCGCCGCGCCCGCAGGCGGGCCGAGAGTTCCGCAGCGGTCCAGCAGATGCCATGGGGTGCGTGGATCAATCCCCTCCCGCCACTCGAACTGTTGGACGGCGAGAGCCTCGACCGCATCGAGGCAACCGCTTTTCGCGTTCTGGAAGAACTCGGCCTCGAGTTCATGAGCCCGGAGGCAGTCTCAATTCTTGAACGCAACGGCGCCAAGGTCGTGGACAGGACCACCGGGCTCGTGTGCCTCGGACGTGACGTGGTGAAAGCCTTCGTCGCAAAATCACCACACCTGTTCACTCTCCACTCGCGCAATCCCGACCGCAATCTCACCATTGGCGGCAACCGCATCAACGTCCACACTGTCGGAGGCGCACCTAACATCTCCGACCTAGACCGCGGCCGACGGCCCGGTACATTTGCCGATCAGATCGAGCTGATGAAACTGCAGCAAGGGCTGAACTGCGTGCACTTCGCTGGCGGCACGCAAGTGGAAGCACAGGATCTACCGGTCCCCACGCGTCACTTGGACATGCACCGAGCGCAAGTAACATTGACAGACAAGGTATTCGGCGCCCGCGGCATCGGCCGGGATCGCGTCAAGGATGCCATCGCCATTGCCGCAATTGTGCGCGGAGTATCGCGCGAACAACTCCTGACTGAACCGTCGACCTACACCATCACCAACACCAATTCCCCTCGCCGCGTCGACAAGGAGTTGATAGGCGGTCTGATGGAATTGGCGGAAAATGGTCAGGCTGTGTGCGTCACACCCTTCACGCTCGCTGGCGCAATGGCGCCTATCACTCTGGCCGGTGCACTCGCGCAGCAACACGCCGAGGCTCTGGCCGTGATCGCATTTGCGCAGATGGTGCGGCCCGGCACGCCGGTTGTCTACGGCGGCTTCACATCGAATGTCGACATGCGGACCGGCGCGCCGCTTTTTGGCACTCCCGAATATGTCAGGACCACTCTTATCGGTGGGCAGCTCGCGCGTCGCTATGGTCTTCCCTATCGCGCCAGCAATGTGAACGCATCAAACGCCGTCGATGCACAAGCCACGTATGAAAGCGCCATGTCGATCTGGGCGTGCGTGATGTCGCACACCAACATGATGCATCACGGCACCGGGTGGCTTGAAGGTGGGCTCGTTGCAAGCCTTGAGAAAGTGATTATCGATGCCGAGATGCTGCAGACCATGAAGGCCTGGATGTCGCCACTCGACGTTAGCGACGATGCATTGGCCTTCGACGCAATCAAGGCGATCGCTCCGGGCGGGCACTTCTTTGGCGCCGATCACACCATGTCCCGCTTCGAAAATGCTTTCCATCGGCCGCTGTTGGCCGAAGGCCGCAATTTCGAGTCCTGGACCGAGGCGGGTAGCATCGACGCGACCCGGCGCGCGAACGGCGTTTGGAAGCGCATGATCGAGCATTATCAGCAGCCGCCGCTGGACCCGGCCAAGCTTGAGGAGGTCGACGCCTACATCGCGCGGCGCAGGGAAGAAATCGCCACGAGTGGACTGGCATAGCAGCCCCAGCGCCCGCTTGGCTGTCACTGCGACGCGAACGGGGCGGACCAAAAGAGCGCGCGAAAGCTGCTTTGGTGCTTTCTGGGTGCATTCCAGCGCGCCGCGCAAAAGAAAAGCCCGCGTAGAGCGGGCTGTATCTTGCTGATTTTGCTTGGTATTTTGGAGCGGGCGAAGGGATTCGAACCCTCGTGCGCATTCCGGGGAAGGCGACCACTCGTTCCGGCGCATGGCGACCACCCATTCCAGGGCATCGCGACCAGTGTGGCGCGGGGCGTGCGAGGGCACCGTTGAGTACGTCTGCTGATCTCAGTGTTCGCTGGTGTCGTCAAGCATGATGCTCATCCTTTTCGTGTCGGCTGTTGCAGACCCGGGGTCTCTGGCGGCGTGCCCGCGGGGATCAGCGGGTGGCGTTTGTTGATCATTTGCGGCCTCCCTTCTGCGGCTTGGCTTCAGGCACGTCGGCACCGCCGGCCTCTTCCTTCATCGGCAGCCCTTTCTGTGGCTCGGCAAACTCCGGCGTCTCGGGCTTGCGCAGGGACGGCCCATCGAGCGCGAGCCGGTAGGCGTTGTGCACTAGGCGATCCAAGATGGCGTCGGCGAAGGTGGGCTCGCCGATGACGTCGTGCCACTTGTCGACGGTGAGCTGGCTGGTGATCAGCGTCGCGCCACGGCCGTAACGCTCCTCGACGATCTCCATCAGATCGCGCCGCTGCGGGGCGGTCAGCCGGTCGGGACCCCAGTCGTCGAGGATCAGCAGATCGGCCTTGGTGAGCGTGCGGAACTGCTT
>JANYHP010000239.1 GCA_025359005.1 Hyphomicrobiaceae bacterium
GGCGAGCAATTGCGCGTCCTCAATGGCGTCTATCTCGCCAACTGGAAGCTCAACAAAAATAAGGAAGCGGCGGAAGCGTTCGGCAAGCTGATCGATTACGGCATGAAGTCCGACAAGCTGGCCATGAAGTTCCTGTTCCAGCCCGGATCGACCAGCTTCATCCGCAACCAGCGCATCTCGTCGGCCTATCCGCTCTGGTTGCAGCAGCTTGGCCAGCGGGCGGACGCGGCCAACACATGCTTTGAAGTGGTCGGTCACACCAGTGCCACCGGCCTCGCGCCGCTCAATCTCAGGCTCTCGGCCGCGCGCGCAGAATACGTCGCCGAGCGGATCGGTGCAGTGACGGCGAAGATGCGCGGAAAGATGATTTCGACGGGCGTCGGCTCCAAGGAAATGCTGATCGGCACCGGCCGCGACAACGCCAGTGACGCCCTCGACCGACGCGTGGAGTTCAAGGTCATCAAGTGCGGCAGCACCGCCTGACACGCAACCTTCACACCGCACTGCAACAAAATCATGCCGCGCGACCAACGCAGGTCGCGCGGCATTTTTTGTGCCCACGCCCTCCTTCGGCCGTTGCGCTTGGCGGCGATCGCGGCTTAGGTTGACGTAAGAGTTAAGGCGCGCGTGGAGCGGAGAGACGATGCCGAAGATTACCTACATCGAGCACTCGGGCAAATCGCATGTCGTGGAGGTGCCGGTGGGGCACTCAGTCATGCAAGGCGCGATCGACAACAAGGTGCCCGGCATCGATGCCGATTGCGGCGGCCAGTGCGCGTGCGGCACCTGCCACGTCTATGTGCAGGGGCCTTGGCTCGACAAGGTCGGCACCAAGGGTGCCCAGGAAGCCGACATGCTCGAATTTGCCTCCGCTGCCGAGGCCAATTCCCGCCTCTCCTGCCAGATCGAGGTGACAGCCGCCCTCGACGGACTCGTCGTCAAGATGCCCGAAGGCCAGCACTGAGCAGCCACCGCCGTTTAACGTTCGAGGTGTCCCCATGTCTGCCGCCGCCGCCCACCAAGCTCTTCGTGACACTGTCGACGCCGTGTCCCTCGACACCCTCGATATGAGCGATCCGAGCCGCTTCGCCGACGACAGCGCGCTCGCCTACTTCGCCCGCCTCCGGCGCGAGGCCCCCGTGCACTACTGCGCCAACAGCATGTTCGGCCCGTTCTGGTCGATCACCCGCTACAAGGACATCATGGCGGTGGACGCCAATCACAAGGTTTTCTCGTCGGAAGGCGGCATCACGCTACTCGAACCGCGCGACGAAGAATCCCGCACGCCGATGTTCATCGCCATGGATCCCCCCAAGCACGACGAACAGAGGAAGGCGGTGAGCCCCATCGTCGCACCCGCCAATCTCGCCAACTTCGAAGCGCTGATCCGCTCGCGCTCGATCGAAATCGTCGAGGGCCTGCCGGTGGGCGAGACGTTCGACTGGGTCGAGCGCGTCTCCATCGAACTGACCACCCGCATGCTGGCGACGCTGTTCGATTTCCCCTTCGAGGACCGGCGCCTGCTCACCCACTGGTCGGACGCTGCGACCAAGCTGCCAATCACACCGGAAGACTGGGATACGCGGGAAGCAGAACTCCGGAAATGCCTCGGCTATTTCACTGAGCTGTGGAACCAGCGGGTCAACGCCAAGGCCCCGGGCAACGATCTCGTGTCGATGCTGGCGCACAACCCGGCGACGCGAAACATGGGACCGCGCGAATTCCTCGGCAATCTCATCCTGCTGATCGTCGGCGGCAACGACACCACGCGCAATTCCATGACCGGCGGGCTCTATTTTCTCAACAAGTTCCCTTGGGAATACGACAAGCTGCGCGCCAACCCAGCGCTGATCCCCAACATGGTCTCCGAGATCATCCGCTATCAGACACCGCTCGCCTACATGCGCCGCCGCGCGCTCAGCGACTTCGAGATCGGCGGCAAAACCATCAAGGCCGGCGACAAGGTGGCGATGTGGTACATCTCCGGCAACCGCGACCCGGATGCCATCGAAGCGCCCGACCAGTTCATCATCGACCGTGAGCGCGCGCGCCAGCACATCTCGTTCGGCTTCGGCATCCATCGCTGCGTCGGCAACCGGCTGGCCGAGTTGCAGCTGCGCATCCTGTGGGAGGAACTGCTCAAGCGCCATCCGAAGATCGACGTGGTGGGCGAGCCCACGCGCGTCCCCTCCAGCTTCGTGCGCGGCTATCTCACGCTCCCCGTCCGCATCCCAGCCTGAAACAACCACCGATACAGTCCGATCAGCGACGCAAAAATGCGCGGGTCGAGGGCCAGCGCGTGCGCAGGCACGCAAAATAGCAAGCGCCCTCATCGGAGAGCGCGAGAGGCGAAGCCTTTCGCATTTCGCCCGAGAGGGCGAATAGAGGCTGGCTCAAGGTGCGTGCGCCGCGCGCCTCAGGCGACGACGGCACCGTCGGGGCGTGCCGCAGGAACTGCGGGCGTCTGTGGTGTGCCGGCCTGCTTCAGGAACTCGGCCTCGTTACCCGCGATGATCGCCAGCAGGAAGCCGCCCAGTGCGTTCTGCGCGCCGATCGTCAGCAGCGATGTGCCGAGCACCGCCGGCAGCACGTTGCCGATGGCGCCAAAGCGGTTTTGCGACCAGTAGCTGACCACGCCGACCAGCAGCGCCGCGCCGGTGCCGATCAGCGCGAGCCCAGACAGCAGCATGCTTTCCAGCGATACCCAGCGCGCGAACAACGCCGTCCACGCGCTCGGTCGCTGGTAGCCCTCGCGGATCCCGTATAGGTGCGTCGCCGCCGCCAGCAGCGCCGTCACGTGGGCAACGCCCAGCATGGCGCCCGCCGCGATCAGCAGGATGAGATTGCCGAGGAATTCGCGCG
>JANYHP010000256.1 GCA_025359005.1 Hyphomicrobiaceae bacterium
CCGTTCGCGAGCCGAGGCACCGAAAGCGTCTCGGCCCAGAAGCGTCCGCTGATTGACGCGCATGAGGTTTTGCAGACCATGCGCGCCGACGAACAGATCATTCTGGTGGCGGGCCACCCGCCGCTGCGGTGCGGCCGGGCGTTCTATTTCCGGCGCGCCGACATGAAGGATCTGGTCAAGGCCAACCGCTTCGGGCCAAAGGCGACGACGCGGAACCGATAGCGCCTGCCATTCCGCATTCGCGAGATGGAACGGCTTCAACCCGCCAGCGTTGCCGCTGGCGGGTTTTGATGATTTCGGATTTTCAGGCTGCGCAGGAGCGCGTGCCGACGACGTTGCAGCGGCCATCAGGCTCACGGGTGACGATCCCTTCGATCTCCCATTTGTCGACCCAGCGGGACACCGTGGATTTGCTGACGCGGAAATGATCGGCGAGGAACTGTTGGTTTTCGATGACGTGGAACCGAACAATCGCCAGCTTGGCCTGGGCTTCAGTTGCGCCCGGACGGTTCCGCGTGGGCCGTGACGATGGCGCGGTCGGAACTTGAGGAATCGCCCGTAGAACCTCGGGTTCCAAGTGAGGAACCGTTCCCGAGTTTTGAGGAACAGTTGCATTTTGAGGAACGGTTCCTGCCGCAACAGCGGTTTTGGCAGCGGTGCCAGACAGCGCAAACGAGAAGGCAACAATCGAGCCGATTTCAAACAGAACCGTATAGAGGAACGGTTCCAGCGCCATGATCCGTTTGCGCAACAGTTGCTCGTCGACCGTGAAGAACAGAGCAACGGTTGCAGCCAGCACGGTCGCCTTGGGCGCGGCGGTCTGCTCCGGACCGATCTCGCGCAACTGTTGCTGATTGTGTTCGATAGCTGTGGCAAATGCCCGAACGTTGGAGCGACTACCGCGGCAACTATCGCTGTCGGGGTTGCGCTCACAACGCGTCGCCTGCGCCAACATGGCGGCGTTGAGCAGCGTGCCGGTGGCGATCATCTGTTTGGTGACGTCGCCGCGCTGGCGGTTGATGTCTTCGGCCTGCTTGATCTGGCGATCGGCCGTATCGTTCTGCCGGCCGAGGCTGTTGTAGAGAGTGACGACTGATCCGACGATGGCGACAATCAGCCAGCCGGCGCAGGCAACGGCGCGCCACGCGCGCGCAGTGGCCATCACGAAATGGCCGGACGCGATGGTGAGTACCAGTACCACGGGCATGAGGCCGTGATCGAGGCGCCAGGCTGAGGGGTTGGTTGGGTTGATGTCGGAGAGCATGAGGGCGAGAGCTGCGATGGCCGCAAGCAATCCGGCCCCTCCCGCGATGACGCGGGATATGGTAGGCATCTGCATGGCTTTGATCCTGACGAAGAGGGTTAGAGCTTAGGCTCGGCCGGGTGTTACAAGCACCTTGCCGGGCCGATTTGTTTGAAGCGGAATCGCTTCAGCCCCAAGACTACCAGACGGAAATGAAGATACCGATACGGAACAATGATGTAGAGCGTTCTGCTGTAGCCATCGTGGGTGACATAGTCATCGGCAGCCCCAGCCGCGTTAGCGTGTCGCCTTACCAACTGCGATTGGCGCAACAGTCTCGCTGATATCCGAAGAGACCGCTGGCGGCTGTGCCAGGACCAGCCCCGCATAGAGCCGCGTAGCCGGATCATCAGAGTTCAGCAGATGCTCAGCAATCAGCCTACCGAGCGCGTCCAATTCGATGCTTTGCCGCAGTTTGGCGGCGTCTTGAGCAAGGCCTTCAAGCATTTTCGGCATGGTCACTTCTAACGCATTGAGTTGCAACTGACGCGAACACTACTGTCCGTGCCGTATGGTACTCAGCGCACTGCAACCAGAACGATTGCAGTGATTGATGTGCAAAAGCCGACCTGCGACCGGATAACAGTTTCGGTTCGTCAGTCTGCTGCATAGCAGCCAGTCAGAACGGCGTCAGGTCGACGGGAATTGGTTTACTGGTGCGTCGGGCACTGAAGGCACCTTTAGGCGCTTGGCATGATCGAGCGCGACCGGCACAGGGCCACTGGCATGTGACGGCTGTTGGCGTCGCTGTGCTCGTTGATAAACATCGCAAGTCGCCGCAGCCTTACAGTATGCAAAGGTGCGGGCAGATTGACCAAACGTTGTTCACGCATTCAGCATTGTGCCTCGCGGTAAGACATAAATTGACGGATTACCGGCGCAAAAGGTCCGACACTGACGATGCCCTGTGCAAATAGAGTTTGCGAGGCTATGCGCGTCGGGGTTGAGCGTGTAGCCGTTGGAGATGCCGATCTACAGCGACCGTGCGGCAGGCGACGGGTTGGAATTGAGATCATGGCAAGCATTACTACGTCGACGGCAGAGATCGACGCACGCGTCGCCGCAGCGCAATGCGCTTATCAAGCGTTGGAGCGCAGCACCCTGGAACTCTTGGGCGCCACGGCACTATCGACCCGGATGCCAATCGGTGAGTTGCTAGAGACTTGCGACGAATTTGGCGTTGATCACGCCGTGGACCAGCTTCTTCAACGGCCACACGCCCTTGTGCAATACGAAAGCGGCGAAGCCGGAAAGGCTGCTCTTGCGTCCAGCTTGCAAGCCCTTCTCGACGCGCACGATGAACTCGATGCTCTGGCTCAGCAGCGCGAGGCTTTGGCTGGACCGGGGCAAGCACTGTCGCGCGTGTTCATTCAGGGCTGCGAATACACGATTGATGCCGCGCAATCGCAGGCGTGGCTATCGACAGAACCCAGCAACCGGTTTTCATTTTTGAGCGTTGAGCCCGGTGGGTATTCGCCTGACGCAAGGCGATTGGCGGCGCGAAAGCGCGATCTTGAAAATATAAAGAGCCCCCGTCCGTCCGAGCGTGATCGGGACCGGTGATATTTTCCGACGTGTGCCGCAGCAATAGATGCTGCTCGCGATGATAATGCGTAGCTGAAGGCGGACACACCGATGGCTGCAAACGCACACCAGATCATGCATTTGCACGTACGGTCAAAAATCTTGTCCCAAAGCGCTTGGGAACGACAGATCGCGGCACTTGAAAGCGCCGCCGACGTCGATCACTGGCTCTATCACAATGCGTGCTGCTGTTTTCTTGACCGAGCTGACGTTGGAGTGACGCGGATTGAGTGCGCATTGATGAGTGCGCATGTCGGTGCTGCTGGCATCGCCATCAAAGCGGGCCTCATGCTTGCCTGGGCCCTTTGGCGGCGAGGGCAACTGCCGTTTGCCCGGCTTGTCAGCTTGTTTTCACTGGCAGCAACGGTCCGCGGCGCGGACATCACCCATCTGAACCATCGCACGCTTACACAGCTCGAACGTGATAACGTGGAGCGCCATCTGCGAGAGCCTCGTGCCATTCTCGAACTCATCGCTCGACAATGCCAAGCGGCCATACGTCCGTGGGCGCTGAGTGGGCAGGTGCTGTGGGCGGAATTTTCTGACAGGTGGCTGGGGCATATTGAACCGCCAGAAGACAACAGCGTTACGCATTCATGTTCAGACGGCAGCATCCTGCCAGACACCGGCATTTGGGCAGAACAGACAGAGACGCAGCGTCTGGCAATGATTGCAACAGCGCTCTCGGATCCGCTGACGGTTCTATCAATCGACGGAACGTGCACGTCGGTTGGCATTGATGATATCGGCCAACCAGCGCCGTGGTTTGCAACGCTGCCGGTTGGGCGACTCGGTCGGCGTGATCGTCGAATCCTACAGATTGCCGTCACACTGAAGGAACAGCGCCGGTTTTCCGAGACTGCTGTCGAGCGTTTGATCTGCGCGCTGGTAACAGAAGATCGGGCGAACATGCTTTTTGCTTCACCCCATCGGGCGAGGCGTTCAGACGCGCAGGTGACTGATCGCATCCGCGCCAACAGCCCAAATGAGCCTCCGCGCTTTGTGGTCGAGGATACGCTGCGATTGCTGCAGCAAGAGCACCAGCGTTTTCCCCGCAACGCTGAGATCAATCGGCCGATCGCCGCGCTCATGGACATTGGTGACTGGCTTTCGGCGAACTCTGTGGACCATTCCAAGCTGTTCTCGCTGCGAGCATCGGACCATGCGCTGGCGCTCGGCGCACTCGATGACAATCACGCTCTATTTTTCACTGGCGACCAATCGCTGGTCACCATCGCGCCACCCGGCGCAGGGAAAACGCGCGGCTTTGTATTCCCCAATTTACTTAGCTTCCGCGGCTCGGTACTCGTGCTTGATGTCAAAGGCGAGTGTTACGCGGCGACCGCCGAGCACAGGCGGCAATTTTCCGACGTCTACTTGTTCGCGCCGGAAGAACCGGGGCAGACCGGGCACCGCTTCAACCCTCTGCAATTTCTAAGTCGCGACCCAATGGCGATGACGGACGATGCGCGTGTTCTCGCCGGCGTCATCGTTCAGCCGTCTGCCGGTGAAGCCCGGTTCTTTGATGAGCGGGCGCGCGATCTGCTGGTTTCTATTCTCGTGCTCTTGCTTGATCGCGAGCGGCGCACGGGTGCCATTCCCACCCTGGCCGCGATTCATCAGACATCACGCATAGCCGGGGAGGAGTTGGCGGCGGTGCTGGAAGAAATGGCGGCCAGCACGATCCCGGCGCTGCAAGAGCGCGCCACAGAATTGATAGCGATGATTGGCGGGTTGGGCGGCAAGGCGGAAGAGAGCGCACAGCGAACAGTTCTCAATGTGTTTGAAACACTGCGCCAGCACCTCAGCGTTTTTGAAGGCGACCGCGTCCGGAACATCACGTCCGGTCCGTCGTCGTGGTCACCGGCTGCCATGCGCGAGCGGCCCACCACGATCTATCTGCGCGTTTCCCCAGCGGCGATGAAATCGCTCGCGCCGCTGCTTCGCGTTGTCATTGCGTGCCACTTGCAGCAGTTGATGCCGGCGGGAAGTGCTGCAGCGGCGCAGGGGCGCGTGCCGGTGCTGGCGATTTTTGACGAACTGCCGCAGCTCGGCGCGATGGAGCAGATTGAAGCGGCCGTCCATGTCGGCCGCTCCTATGGTCTGCGCAGCTGGCTGTTTGCTCAGCATGTCAGCCAGCTTGAAGATGCCTACGGGCAAGAGCGCTCGCGGGCGCTGCTGAATGCCTGCGCCGTGCAGATCTGGATGAACCCTATTGCAGAAGATGCCGCCCGGTTGTCGGACCTGCTCGGTTTTGTCGACGATGATGCGGCGACACCGGTGAAGCGGCTGGCCACGGCGCGGGCGCTGTCGGGCCCAGAATTCCGTGATGTCGCCATCATCAAAGCGATAGGCGAAAAGCCGGCGCTGGTGCGGAAAGGCATGAGTTGATCTTGGTCACTGCGTAGGTAGTGCTCGCGTGGGTTTTCTTGGAATTGCCGCGCCGCTCCTCGGCCAGGGGCTCCCGTCTCAACGGCCACTGTTCGTTCTTCAACCGGTCGGTTACGGGGGTGTACCGACCGGCGTTGGTCGGCCACCGTGACGGTTGAATCTGACCCATTTCTGCCGTGCAGGATAGACACATAACGCTGTGACGTTTTGGTTGATGGTGCTGCGAGACACAAAGTCAGTCTGACGCAGGACCCACTCTTTTCTCGGAACATTTCTATCGCGAGGTCGTTTCCTTATGAGGTCCGGCACGCGGATGACCAATCTGAGTAGATTCCGAGTCTTTATGCTCTTAGTTGCGGCCGACTACACGTATTCACTCCATGCTGGCCGTGGACCTCCTGCTTCCGGGTTTGTCGCAGACATGAGCCGTGACCGCGTTTTCAGCCAGGAAGGAGCCGGGAAGATTCATGACCATGACCTCTTCGGATGCCTTCGTCTTTTTCGGTGCGACAGGCGATCTGGCGTACAAGAAGATTTTTCCGGCGCTGCAGGCCATGATCCGTTCTGGAAAATTGGATGTGCCAATTATCGGTGTGGCACGCGCGGGTTGGAGTCTGGAGCGACTGCAAGCCCGGGCAAAGGACAGTGTCGAGAACAATGGCGGGAT
>JANYHP010000263.1 GCA_025359005.1 Hyphomicrobiaceae bacterium
CAACAGCACCGGCCGCTACGGTCGCGGTGCCGCCCTCGCGCAAACGGTCGCGATGCGCGGCGAGCACGTCGCGAATGGCCGTCACGGTGGCCGCGTGTCCGAACCGCGCCACGCCGACACGGCCGGCGTCGGTGCGCAGCACCTCATCAACGGCGGGCAATCTGACATTTTTCGGCGGCCGTGCGTCATCCATGACAGCGCGTCCCTTTCATTTAATACCCGAGCAGGAAGGGATTGCGCCCGCCCCGCGTCCAGCCGTCCGGCTTCAGCAGCAGGTCGAGATCGAGCGACGCGATATCGTCGGCGAACGGCTCGAACGCTGGATCGCTGACTTGATAGACGATCTTGACGTAGCGGCGGCACGCCTCGCACGTTTCTGCCCGCAAGCCCTCGGCGTGGCCCTCGATGTGGGGGTAGGCGATGCCCGCCGTTGACGAACAGCAGACGCATTTCAGGCGAACGACATGCCACTGCGTCGCGCACAGCGAGCAGGTGCAGAAGCGCGTATTGTTGGCGGACGCCCACGACACGACCGCAGAGGCGACCGGCGGGCTGCCGCACACGGGGCAGGTGGCGTCCACCAGAGGGCCTACGTTTTCGACCTCCAGGGCCGCGGCGAGGCGCGCGAAATAAACCTGCAGCGCGGCTGCCACCAGCGCCTGCACGGCAATGTCTCCGTCGGCCGTCTCGGCTGCAACGGCATCGACGAGCAAGGCGTGCCGTTCAGCGGGTGTTGCCGACACGAGTGACGCGATGGCGGCCTTGAAGGCGTCGGGTGCATTTACGTCCTGCAGGATGCGGCAAAGGCTGACGAGGCCGACGTCAGCAGCGTCGCCGATTTCAATCCGGTCGAATTGCAGGCGCGGCACGTCGCCGGCAGGGATCGGCGGCAACGGCGGCTGGGGCAGCGTTCCCGCCACCTCAGCCTGGGCGCGGCAGATGGCGGCGACGAGTGCCAGATAGCCGCCGATCGCGTGCCCCGGCGCCAGTGCGTCCAGCCGCGCCGCTCGCGCGGTAAACAGCGCCACCGGATTGGGCAGCACAGCAACCGGCGGCTTGGCCTCCTCGCCGATGTTCATCAACCCGGCCTTCATGCCGGCGTTGGCACCGCGCCGGGGCGCTGTTTTGAAGTCGCTGTCGTCACTCATGCGTGCGCACCGATAAACCGAAACGAGACGGGACCGGGCGACGCGCGCCCGATCCCGGATTGTGTGCCCTTAGTTGCCCGACCCGATCAGCCGGACTTGACGTGGCCGTCAGCAACTTCCCGCTTGAGCCAACGGCGATGGTGCCGCCAGCCCCAGCCGCCCGTCACCGAGCCGCGGATCATGGCGGACAGCGTACCCCGAACCCAGATCGCCGCATAGACATGCACGATCCAGATGACGATGGTGGTTACAGCCGCCGCCGCGTGCACCACAGCCGCCAGCCGACGATGGTCCATGGTGGCTTTGATGCCGAACGTGCTCTGCAGGAAATCCAACCCCGGCGTCCACAGCGCGAACCCAGACACCACCATAATCGGAACCAGTGCGGCCTGGGACCAGAACACCAGCTTCTGGCCGGCGTTGTACTTGCCGACCTCGGGCAGGAATTCATCCCGGCCGGACACGACGTAGCGGATTTTCGCCAGCCACTTGAAGTCGGTCAATTCCGGCAGATTGGCCGGCAGAAACCGAATAAACAGCATCAAGAAGCCGAGCGCAAACACCACGCCCGCCCACGGATGCAACCAGCGCACCATCGCCCCGCCGCCGAAGATCCCCGACAGGAAGAACAGCGCCGGATGGAACAGCGACAAACCGGAGAGCAGCAGGATCACGAAAGCGATTGCCATGATCCAGTGATTGATCCGAGCGGACCCGGAGTAGCGTGGCACGCGGACGGGCGCGCCACTTGGTGCTTTGTCGTTCATTTGGGGGCCTCCGCGAGGCGCTTGGCCTCATCCTCGTCGTGGGCGGAAACCTTGTTCGGCCCGCGCACAAGGTAGTGGAAGGCACCGATCAGCGCGGTGGCGCCGATCACAGCCATGCCGGCGTACTTGCCGATGCCCTTCCAGGCTTCGACCAGCGGACTGATGCTGGGGTTGTCGGCCAGACCCGCGTAGAGCTGCGGCTGGTCGGCGTGATGGAGCACGTACATGACGTGCGTGCCGCTGACGCCCGGCGGGTTGTAAAGCCCGGCCTTGCTGTAACCGCGCGTCTTGAGCACGCCGATATTCTTCTCGGCCTGGGCAAGCATCTCGGTTTTCGTGCCGAACATGATCGCATGCGTCGGACAGGCCTTGGCACACGCCGGCTGTTGGCCGATCGCGAGACGATCGGAACACAGCGAGCACTTGTAGGCCTTGTTGTCGATGCGGCTGACGCGCGGGATATTGAACGGGCATCCCTTTTCGCAATAGCCGCAGCCGATGCAGGCATCGTGCTGGAAATCGACGATGCAGTTGGCGTACTGCACGATGGCGCCAGGCGCCGGGCAAGCTTTGAGGCAGCCCGGATCCTCGCAATGCATGCAGCCATCCTTGCGGATGAGCCATTCGAGATTGCCCGACTGCGGGTTCTCCCATTCCGTGAAGCGCATCAGCGTCCACGTATTGGGCGTCAGGTCGTGCGGGTTGTCGTAGACACCGAGGTTGGTGCCGACAGGCTCGCGCAGGTCGTTCCACTCGAGACACGCCGACTGGCAGGCCTTGCAGCCGATGCACTTCGACACGTCGATGAGCTTGGCAACCTCCACATCACGCCCCGCCGGCGGCGCGGTCGTAACCGTCGCCGACGTGCGGACGATGTCGAGGGGTTGAAAAGTCGTCATGGCTTCCTCCTCCCTCAACTGACCACTGGACCGGACGCGATCGGCTCGACGTCAACGAGGAACGCCTTGAACTCCGGCGTCTCGATGTTGGCGTCGCCCACGAACGGCGTCAGGTTGTTGGCGCCGAAGCCCTTCTTGGCTGCACCCATGAAGCCCCAGTGGATGGGAATCCCCACGATGTGCACCGTCTTGCCGTCGCAGATCAGCGGCTTGATGCGCTTGGTGACGACCGCCTTGGCCTTCACCGATCCGCGCATCGACCACACCCGCACCCAGCCGCCCGACGTGATTTTCTTCTCGGCCGCCAACTGCTCGGAGATTTCCACGAAAAACTCCGGCTGCAACGTCGCGTTCACGGCGTTGTGCTTGGTCCAGTAGTGGAAATGCTCGGTCAGGCGGTAGGTGACGGCGGCGTACGGATAATCCTTCGCCGTGCCAAAAACTTCCATGTCGCCCTTGAACACACGGGCCGCCGGGTTGCCCCGGATCTTGGGCGCGATCGGGTTATCGATCGGGCTTTCGAACGGCTCGTAGTGCACGGGGAACGGACCATCTTTCATGAGGCCGCGCACCCACAGGCGACCGACGCCCTCCTCGCACATGATGAACGGCATCACCTTGTCAGGTGCGGCCGTCGGCGCGATGTCGGGAACATCGTAACCGGACCACTTGGCGCCATCCCATTCGATGATCTTGCGCTTGGGGTCCCATGGCTTGCCGGCCATGTCGGCCGACGCGCGATTGTAGAGGATGCGCCGGTTGGCCGGCCAGGCGAACGCCCACTTGGAATAGGCGCCGGTGTTGTCGGGATCGGAGGTATCCCGGCGCGCCATCATGTTGCCCGCTTCGGTGAAGCAGCCGGTGTAGATCCAGCAGCCGGCGGCGGTCGAGCCGTCATCGCGGAGCGCCGCGAACGCCGCCATTTGCTTGCCCTTCTCGAGCAGCTTCTTGGTGGGATCGTTGGGGTCGACCACGTCTTCGACGACGGAGCCGTTCATTTCCCGGGCGATCTCTTCTGGCTGCGGGTCATCCGGGTTCTTGTACGGCCAGTTCAGCGCCTTGATGGCATCGGGGAATGCGCCCCCCTCCTTCTCGTAGAGCGCCTTCAGCCGCTTCCAAAGCTGCGCCATGATCCAGACGTCGCTCTTGGTCTCGTTCGGCGGCGTCGCACCCGCCCAGTGCCATTGCAGCCAGCGCGATGAATTGACCAGCGACCCCTCGTCCTCCGCAAAGCACGTGGTGGGCAACTCGAACACTTCGGTCTTCACGTCTGCCGGCGTCGACGGATTGAACTCGCCGTGATCTTCCCAGAAGCGCGCCGTCTCCGTCTTGAGCGGGTCCATCACCACCAGGAATTTCAGCTTGCCCAGCGCCGCCTTGATCTTGGCCTTGTTGGGTGCCGACTGTATCGGGTTGAAGCCCTGGCAGAAGTAGCCGTTCATCTGTCCGTTGTGCATCATCTCGAACGCACGCAGCATGTCGTAGGACGGCACGTCGATCTTGGGCAGGTAGTCGAAGGCGAAGTTGTTGTCCTTCGTCGCCGCCGCGCCGAACATCGTTTTCTGGAACGACACGAAGAACTTCATGTAGTTCTGCCAGAAGCTGACTTGTCCCGGGCGCATCGGCTTGAAGACGCGCTTGCTGGCGTAGGTGGCGAAGTCAGGATCTCCGTCGGTCGGCAAGGTCATATAGCCGGGCAAAAGGTTCGACATCAGCCCGATGTCGGTCAGCCCCTGGATGTTGGAATGACCGCGCAGCGCGTTCATGCCGCCACCACGCAAGCCCATGTTGCCGAGGATCAGCTGCAGCATGGCCATGCAGCGGATGTTCTGCGAGCCCTTGGAGTGTTGCGTCCACCCCAGCGCGTACATCGACGTCATCGCCTTGTCGGGCGCCGACGTTTCGGCAATCGCCTTGGCGACGTAGAGGAACTTATCTTTCGGCGTGCCGGTGATGCGTTCAACCATTTCCGGCGTGTAGATCGCGACGTGCGCCTTCAGCAGGTTCCACACGCAGCGTGGATCGGCCAATGTATCGTCGACTTTGACGAAGCCGTCCTCGCCCATCTCGTACGACCAGCTGCCGCGATTGTAGTCGCGCTTACTCTCGTCGTAGCCGGTGAACAGGCCATCCTGGTAGCCATAGCCCTCCTTCACGATGCAGGACGCGTTCGTGTAGTTCTTGACGTATTCCCACTGCACCTTGTTGTTTTCGACGCAGTACTTGATGACGCCCAGCAGGAACGCGATGTCGGTGCCCTGGCGGATCGGCGCGTAGTAATCCGCCACCGAGGCCGAGCGCGTGAAGCGCGGATCGACGACGATGAGCTTGGCGCCACGCGTGTTGCGCGCCTCGATAACGCCCTTGAAGCCGCACGGATGCGCTTCGGCGGCATTGCCACCCATGATGAGCACGAGATCGGTATTCTTGATATCGGTCCAAGAATTCGTCATCGCGCCACGGCCGAACGTCGGAGCCAAACTGGCCACCGTCGGGCCGTGTCAGACACGGGCTTGATTGTCGAACGCAAGAATACCTGTGGAACGGACGACCTTGTAGGTCAGCATCGCCGTTTCGTTGGTCGTCGCGGAGGCGGCGAGGAAACCCGTCGAGAGCCAACGGTTGACGGTCAGGCCGTCCTTGTTCTTGGCGATGAAGTTGGCGTCGCGGTCCGCCTTCATCAGCCGGGCGATCCGATCAAGCGCTTCGTCCCAGGAGAGCCGCTTCCACTCGTTGGTACCGCCTTCGCGGACCATCGGGTACTTCGTGCGCGTCTCCGCGTTCACGAAATCGAGCAGCGCCGCACCCTTGGGGCAGAGCGTGCCCTTGTTGGTCGGGTGATCGGAATCGCCCTCGATGTGGGTGATCTCGGCCTTCTCGCCCTTTTTGATGTCGCCCTTGGAATACATGATGATGCCGCAGCCGACGGAGCAGTACGGGCAGGTGTTGCGCGTTTCGGTCAGGCGAGCGAGCTTGAATGGACGGATGGTCGCGGCAAGCGCCTGCTCAGCCGCACCAAATCCAAAGGCCCCCAGCGCCGTTCCGGCAACACCCGCTCCGCCCGCCCGCATAAAGGCGCGCCGTGAGACGGGAATGTTCATAGGATCGGATCCTCCCTTTTGGCGCCGGGTTTGCCAGCGCACAACGGAATTAACGTATCGTGCCCCATCCATCTGGTCAATTTGTACAACTCATGCGCGCGGGAATGTCATTTTATCGAAAACGCCATGGGCGCTTTGCAAAAACACCTGATTTCATTGACGAACAGCAGACCCGGCTCTTTACTTGCCGGAACTGCCGACCGCATCCCGCAGCGCAATAAATGCACAGAAACTCTTATTGCATCGCGCCATGCGCCCAGCGTCACTCGGTACGACCCTTGTACCCCTCGGCGTCGAGCCAAGCCGCAAAGGCGGGCGCGATGGCAGCGCCGGTGACCAGGGCCGCGCGCCACGTGTCGTGGGCCGGCTGCACGATCAGCATCCAGCCTGCACCAAAGGCGTCGTCGTTGAGCAATTTCGGACGTTCGACCAGCCGTTCGTTGCCTTCGACGACCCGGCCATCGAAGGCTGAGCGCGCGGCCCCTACCCACTTGCCGCATTCGATGGTGGCAAACGCGCGCTGCGCCTCGAAGTCGCGACCTTGGCGCTTGGGCGAAAAGGCCAGCACGGTGCCGGCCAGTTCGATCGACAGCGGCGTGAATCCGACGCGAACGGTGCCGTCGGCCAACGCCTCGTACCAGACCTGATTGTCGACGTCGTAGTGGAAGTGCTCGGGGAACTCGTAGGCCCGGGTCTCGGTTATGATGCGAACCATGCTGTCATCCTCGCGGCGCCGTTCGGGGTACTGCAGCGCCGAAAACGAAGGCATCGCGGCCGGCCTCTTCTGCCAGCAGGCGAGCCGCCGCGGCAAGCTCGGCCGTCGTCGGCGCGTCCGGCCATGCTTCGGCGCCCAGTATCGCGCCGATGCTGGACCCGAGGATCTGCGTGATGCGGGCCAAATCCGGCACTTGCGACACGTGCTCTGCAAGCGATGTGACCGACGCGCGCAGCGTCGCCTCGGGAAGGCGCAACACGGCTGCCATC
>JANYHP010000312.1 GCA_025359005.1 Hyphomicrobiaceae bacterium
GATGCTGGTCATCCTCAAGCCAGGCCGTGAAAACGACGCCGAGGCAATCTTTAAGAAGTGGGGGCTCGACTTCGCCGTCATCGGGCGGACGACAGAGACCGGCCGTATGATCGTCACGCACAAAGGCGTCATCGAAGCCGATCTGCCGGTCGACAAGCTGGCCAATTCTGCGCCGCTTTATGAGCGCCCCTATGTGTTCACGACGGCGCCGAAAGCGATCCTGCCGGAGTGGGTGCCGGCGCCCGAGCACGGCCATCTCGCATTTCTGAAAACCATGATGGGCGGCCCGCATTTGGCCTCGCGCCGTTGGATCTGGGAGCAATACGACCAGATGATCGGCGGGCACACGTTGCAGCGCCCCGGCGGCGACGCGGCGGTGGTGCGCATTCCCGGTTCAACGAAGGCGGTCGCTATTTCATGCGATGTGACGCCGCGCTACGTGGCGGCTGATCCACGAATGGGCACCATCCAGGCCGTCGTCGAGACGTGGCGCAATATCACGGCGGTGGGCGGTGAGGGCATCGCGATCACCGACAACATGAATTTCGGCAATCCCGAACGACCGCACATCATGGGGCAGTTCGCTGGCTCCGTGCTAGGCATGAAAGAAGCGTGCGAGGCGCTGGCCTATCCGGTCGTATCCGGCAACGTGTCGCTCTACAACGAAACGAATGGCGTCGGTATTCCGCCGACCCCGGCAATCGGCGGGGTGGGCTTGATCCCCGACTGGACGAAATCGGCCAAGATTGGGCTCAATCGCGACGGTGATCTGCTGATCGTCATCGGCCGCGAGAATGGTCATCTCGGCCAGTCGCTCTATCAGCAGGCGCGCACCGGCAAGCTCGAAGGTGCGCCACCGCCGGTCGATCTCAACGACGAGATCACCGCGGGCACTCTCGTGCGCACGCTGATCCGCGAGGGCAAGACGCAGGTGGTGCACGATTGCTCCGATGGCGGGCTGATCGTGGCCGTCGCCGAGATGGCGCTGTCGGGTGGCCTGGGGGTGCAGCTTTATCCCTACGAGGGGCGGCTGCCCGTGCATGCTGCCTGGTTCGGCGAGGATCAGGGGCGCTACGTGTTGGCCGTCACGCCGGCTCTGGCCGAAGAGGTCGCCGAGCGCGCTAAGCTGCTGGGGTTGCCGTCGCGCATTGTCGGTCGCGTCGGTGGGGATGGCCTCACGCTGAAGGGCGAGACAGCGCTGTCCCTCGACGACCTTCGGGCTGCCCATGAAGGCTGGCTGCCGTCGTTCATGGCGGGGCGGTAAGGGGCACGATTGCGCGCTTTGTTCGTCGCATTTTCTGCACCGAACCGGTGTCCACTTTGGTGGAAAATGCTCCAGCGTTGGCCGATTGACACTGTGGCGTGCATCCGGCACGCGGGCTGACTGATCGTGGCGATAGGATGTGGTGGCTTCATGCAACTAGGAATGGTCGGTCTCGGACGGATGGGCGGCAACATCGTGCGCCGGCTGATGCGGGTGGGGCATACCTGCGCGGTTTATGACCGCGATCCCACACCCGGGGCGGCACTCGCCAGGGATGGCGCGATCACGGCAGGATCGCTCGCTGATCTCGTCAAGGCGTTGGCTGCTCCACGGGCGGTGTGGGTGATGCTGCCGGCGGGGGCGGCCACGGAAGCTGCCATCGACGAACTCGCTGACCTGCTCGCGCCCGGCGATACGATCATCGACGGCGGCAATACCAACTGGAAGGATGATATCCGCCGTTCGGGCGTGCTGCGTCAGAGAAATCTGCACTATGTCGACGTCGGCACAAGCGGTGGCGTGTGGGGGCTTGAGCGGGGCTATTGCCTGATGATCGGCGGGGACGCGGCCGTGGTGGCGCGGCTCGATCCGATCTTCAAGGCGCTGGCGCCGGGGCGCGGCACTATCCCTGCGACACCGCATCGTGACGGGCGCGACGGCCGGGCCGAAGAGGGCTACCTGCATGCGGGGCCCAATGGTGCCGGGCATTTCGTCAAGATGATCCACAACGGCATCGAGTACGGCATGATGCAGGCGTTTGCCGAGGGCTTCGACATTCTCAAAAACGCGAACTCGCCGCGCCTGCCGCAGCACGAACGGCTGGAGCTGGAGACGGCGGACATTGCGGAGGTGTGGCGGCGGGGCAGCGTGGTGACGTCGTGGCTGCTGGATCTGACGGCGGCGGCGTTGGCTGAGAATGCCGAGCTTTCGCAATATTCCGGCCACGTCGACGACAGCGGTGAGGGGCGTTGGACGGTGGAGGCGGCGATCGCCGAGGCCGTGCCGGCGGAAGTGCTGACCAGCGCGCTCTACACGCGGTTTCGGTCACGGCAGGATCATACGTTTGCGGAGAAAGTGCTGTCGGCCATGCGACAAGGCTTCGGCGGTCATGTCGAGCCCAAGAAAGCGGGTGGAGACGGCTCATGATCCATACGTCGCCGAAGCGCGGGATGCGCCCGAAAATTCTGGTGTTGATGGGCGTATCGGGCGTTGGCAAGACGACGACCGGACAGCGGCTGGCCAAGAAGCTCGGCTGGGTATTCCGCGATGCCGACGAGTTTCATCCGCCCGAGAATATCGAAAAGATGCGCGCGGGCGTGCCTTTGACGGACCAGGATCGCTGGCCCTGGCTGGATGCGATCGGCGACTGGCTCGATCAGCGCCTGCGCGACGGCGGACGGGCGGTCGTGACGTGCTCGGCGTTGCGGCGTGCCTATCGCGAGCGCCTGTTGCACAGTCGGCCGGATGCGCGGCTGGTGTTTCTCAAGGGCTCAAAGGCGCTGATTGCCGGTCGGATCGGCCGTCGCAACGGCCATTTCATGCCACCAGCGCTGCTGGACAGCCAGTTCTGCACGCTGGAAGAGCCGCGCCGCGACGAGCGTGCCATCGTCGTCGATGTCTCGCAGACCCCGAGCCGGGTGGTGGCGCATATCCTGCGCTATGTGGAGCCCCGGGCGCAGCTGTCCGGCCAGGCGCCAAGGCCCGTCAAGCGTGCCGTGCGCCCGCATCGGTGAGGTGGGCAGTTCGGTTGTGGCTGAGCTTTCGTGCCGTGCGCCCTGCTGTTGACGCCACCGTGCAATCCGAATAGCCGACAGCGGGGGCAGGACGCCGTTGCGTTGGACTGCCATGTCGAAAGAAGTGCGCAATGACCGGCGATGCAACGATTGGGACTGCAGTAACCACGAGCGTGACCGCTGACGCTGCCGCGCCGCCGACGGTTGCTCGCAGGTCTCCCATCGGCGAGCAGATCGCGCGGCGGCGGACGTTTGCGATCATCTCGCATCCCGACGCCGGCAAGACGACGCTGACTGAAAAGCTGCTGCTGTTCGGCGGCGCCATCCAGGCGGCGGGGCACGTCAAAGCGAAGGCTGCCGGCCGCTCGACGCGATCGGACTGGATGGCCATCGAGCGGGCGCGCGGCATTTCGGTCGCAACGTCGGTGATGACGTTTGAATACGGCGGCGCCATCTTCAACCTGCTCGACACGCCGGGCCACGAAGACTTTTCCGACCATACTTACCGCACGCTGACGGCGGTCGATGCGGCGATCATGGTTATCGACGCGGCCCGCGGCATCGAGGCGCGCACGCGCAAGCTGTTCGAGATCTGCCGGTTGCGCGACATTCCGATCATCACGTTCATCAACAAGATGGATCGCGAGACCCGCGAGCCGCTGGACCTGCTC
>JANYHP010000331.1 GCA_025359005.1 Hyphomicrobiaceae bacterium
ATCATGCCGCGCGTATCGCGTCCCGCGGAACCCGCTTCCGAGCGGAAACACGGCGTGCAAGCGGTGTAGCGATTGGGCAGGAGCGCTTCGTCCTGGATTTGCTCGCGCGCCAAGTTCGTGAGCGGCACTTCGGCGGTGGGAATGAGCCAGAAATCTTCCCGCGCCGGCGCGCGGTCCAGAACGCGCGAAACGACCTCCGCCAGCGTGATCTTTTTTGCACAAAGTTCATCGATGTCGGCCTCCTGCGCGTAGCCAAGGGCCTCCTGCAGCAACTTGTCTCGCGCGGTGGTGCGTGTCGGCATGAACTGGTCGTCGCGGAACTTCGGCAATTGCGCGGTTCCAAACATCGTCTGGTCGTTGACCAGGATGGGCGGGTTCACTTCCGTGTAGCCGAACTGGGTGGTGTGGGTGTCGAGCATGAATTGCCCGAGCGCGCGTTCCAGGCGGGCCAAGGGGCCTTTGAGATAGACGAAGCGGGCGCCCGACACCTTGGCCGCCATTTCGAAATCCATCATGGCGAGCGCTTCGCCGATCTCGAAATGCTGCTTGGGCGTGAAGTCGAATTTTGCGGGGTCGCCCCATGTGCGGACTTGCACGTTGCCCTGTTCGTCCTGGCCGAGGGGCACGTCGTCGCGCGGGATGTTGGGAAGGCTCGCCAGCGCCAGATCGAGCGTGGTTTCGAGCCGCTGCGCCTCGGCTTCGTCGGCTGCAAGCTGATCCTTGAGGGCGGCCACCTCCTCCATCAGCTTGGCTGCCAGAGCCTCGTCTTTTGCCTTCTTGGCGGCGCCGATGTCTTTGGAGGCCGCATTGCGGCGCGCCTGAGAGACCTGCGTGCGGGTGAGGACCGCACGTCGGTCTTCGTCGAGCTTGAGCAAAACCGCCGACTGGGGGCCGAGCCCGCGACGCGACAGGCCGGCGTCGAAGGCTGCTGGGTTGTCGCGAATGGCTTTGATGTCGTGCACGGCGCGTCTCGCTGTATTCGGGGGTCGATTGCCCCCTTCATAAGCCATTCGCGGAGGCGCGCAAACCCGCGATGGGCTACATTCGGCTCGGCAGCCAGGTGGCCAATATGGGCAGCGCGATCAGGATCAAAAGACGAAGGAAGTCCGTGATAATGAACGGGACGACGCCCTTGAAAATGGTCGAGAACTTGACGTCGGGAACCACGCTCTTGATGACGAAGACGACCATGCCGACGGGGGGATGAATGAGGCCGAGTTCCACCGTCATGACGATGATCACACCGAACCAGATCGGATCGAACCCCATCGCCTTTATGACGGGGAAGACGATCGGCACGGTCAGGATCACCATGGCCAATGCGTCCATGAGGCAGCCGAGGATCAGGTACATGGCCATGATCAGTGCCAGCACGCCGTAGGGCCCCAGGCCGAGCCCAATCATCAACTCGGTGATCTTCTGCGGCACCTGGGTGATGGTGAGAAAGTAACCGAAGATGAGCGCGCCGATCAGGACCGTGAACACCGCGGCTGCCGTTCGTGTCGCCTGCAGCAACGAGTGATGGATCTCGGCGCGTCCAAGGCGCCCCCGCAGGACCCCGATGATAAACGCCCCGCCCGCGCCGACGCCACCGGCTTCGGTGGGCGTGAAGACGCCGCCATAGAGGCCGCCGATGACGAACACGAAGAGGAGCAGCGGCGCCCAGATATCTTTCATGGCGCTCAGGCGCTCGGGCCAGCTGGCTTTGGTGCCGGACGGCAGGAAGTCCGGGCGCACGAAGCCGATCAGGGCGATCGTAATAAGGTACATCGTGACGGCGAGCAGGCCAGGAATAATGCCGGCCATGAACAGCTTGCCGATATCCTGCTCGGTAATGACGCCGTAGACGGCCAGCACGGTCGAGGGCGGGAACATCGCCCCCAGGGTTCCGCCAGCAGCGATCACACCCGTTGCGAAGCTCTGGGGGTAGTTGTGACGGCGCATTTCAGGATAGGCGACGGTGGCGAATGTGGCAGCGGTGGCTACCGACGAGCCGGAAATGGCGGCGAAGCCACCACACGCCAAAATGGTCGCGAAGCCCAAGCCGCCGCGCAGGTGCCCGAGCATGGCGTTCGCGGCCCGGAAAAGCTCACGGCTCATGCCGGATGTTGTGACGAACGCGCCCATCAACAGGAACATCGGGATGACGCCGAACTGGTAGTCGGTCACCGTGCGCATGGAGCTTTGGCCGATGATCTTCAGCGCAGGCTGCCAGCCGTTGATAATGCCAAAACCGGTCACGCCGACGAGGCCCATCGCCATCCCGACGGGCACGCGAAGCAG
Source organism: Hyphomicrobiaceae bacterium (assembly GCA_025359005.1). GTDB lineage: Bacteria > Pseudomonadota > Alphaproteobacteria > Rhizobiales > Hyphomicrobiaceae > JABFRJ01. Next base: position 2,284 of record JANYHP010000331.1, read on the forward strand.
CATGAGTATGAACAAGACGACGAAACCAAGAGCGGCGACTGCATCCGTGCTCATGGGCTCGCCTCGACGTGCTCTGCAGCCATCTTCTCTGGATTGAAAACGAGGCGCCAGGTGCGGATGGCGATCAACACAACGGCCGAAACGTCACCCAGCCAGGCAATCGCGAAGAAGGGCCATGTCGGCAGGTGCAGGTCATAGGTGAGGACGTTGTCGTTGTAGGTTGTGCGGACCTTGTCGAACAGCATGATCGTCTGTGTCGTGACGACAAAGAGCAACACAAGCGTCGCGAATACATCGATGATCCGCTGCCATCGCTTGTTGGCGGACGCCCAGACGAGGTCGACGGAGATGTGTGCGCCACGGTAGCTGGTGGCGGCGATGCCCCAGAAGATCAGGATGCCGAGCAGCAGGCGGCCGAAGTCATAGCTGTCGGGGATCTGGATGGGGTCGTAGCCGAACAGCTTGGGCGCCGACCGCAGAATGACCGAGATGAAGATGTCGGCTGCGACAATGCCGACGAAGATCGCGGCGACCAGTTCGATACTGTCGATGAAGCGGTCCATGCCGTGACGCGGGGCTCGCGCTTTCTCGTCAAGCGTCACGTGAGCGTGGGGCGATACTGGAGCGTCTGACATCGGATGCACTCGTCCAATCAGTGAGGCGACGGTGAGATCACACGGCTTGGGCCCCGGCGAAAGTATCCATGCTGGCGGGGTGGGGGCCAGAGACGATGCGTGCGGGTGCGCAATTTTTTGGCACCCTGCGGCTGAGATGCGACACCCAAGGGCTTGGCGATCATACCTTGCGGCGGTCTCAGCTGTGTCCCGCGACACTGGGGGTGTCCACCGCGAGAGCGCCGGGGCAGCCGCTCTGGTCTCAGTGCTGCCGCGCGCAATACCGTTGCGGACCCACTCCAAGTTGTTTTAACCTTGGGTTGTGTGCAGTTGCGTGTCAGTCGTGCGGGGCGTTGAGCGTGCAGGCCAGTGGTGGTGTCGGAACCATGCCCGTCCAACGGGTGTGGATGGCCGAGATGGGGCTGTCGCCAGAGATGGTGGGATGGCTGTCGACCTTCGGCTTCCTGATCCGCGAGAAGGCGGACATTGATGCGCTGCTTCGAGCGAGGGCGCGCGCGGAGGAGTGGGGCGTCGCCTATCATGTTGCGCTGTTTTCGGGGCCGACGATCTCGGAGGACCATTACGGCCGCGCATTCGCTGACGCCTATGGCTTCCGGTTCGGCAACTTCGATTTTTCAATAGATCCGGACGTGGCATCGGGCCTTGGCCGAGACGCGACCCGCGGGATTGAAACCCCTGTGTTGGGACAATGGCGTGGCAGTGCCGTGACTTTGGTGTGCGTGACGGACGCGCACGTTGCCATTGTCTGGGACCGGATCGCGCGCGCTCGAGAGTTGTCGCGTCCGATCCTGCTCGTCACCAGGCGCGAGCTTTACGCGGCCTATGAGCGCGCACGCTCGCGCAGCCATATTCGCATGGCGACCCATAGCCTGATGCGCCGCCTGCCACACTTTTCGGCCTGGTCGGGCGCTGCGCACTGGCAGGTGAATGCTTTCGCGATCGTCGTCGGGTTCATCAGCGGCGGGTTCATCGCCTACCCGCCTGCGGCGCTGATCATGATATCAATGCTTCTGACCGTGGCATTCTTCGGCGTCACGTTCGTGCGGCTGGTTGCGATTGCCGGAGTGTTCCGGAGGCCGGGATCCGATGAACGGATCTCAAGCCCTGTCGCGGATGCGGACTTGCCGACTTATTCCATACTGGTCGCGCTTTATGACGAAGTTCGCGTGCTGCCGAGCCTGGTCGACGCGCTTGCAAAGCTGGATTACCCAGCAGCCAAGCTGGATTGCATGCTCATTATCGAGGATGTCGACACGCCCACGAAGGCTGCATTTCTCGATCTCGCGCTGCCAAGTTTCATGCGGGTCGTTATTGTTCCCGAGGGAAAGCCGCAAACAAAGCCGCGTGCGCTCAATTATGCGTTGCGACTGGCCAGGGGCGATTATGTCGTCATCTACGATGCGGAAGACCGGCCGGAACCGGACCAGTTGAGACGCGCCTATGGTGCGTTCTCACGCGGTGGGCCGAATGTGGCGTGCGTACAGTCGTGCTTGAATATTTTTAATTCGCGGCAGAGTTGGATTACGCGGCAATTCACCGTGGAATATTCGGCGTTGTTCGACTGCATATTGCCGGCGCTGCAATGGATCCGCGTGCCGATGCCGCTTGGGGGGACGTCAAATCATTTCCCGCGCGTGCGTCTCATGGAAATGCACGGGTGGGACCCCTACAACGTGACGGAGGACGCCGACCT
>JANYHP010000341.1 GCA_025359005.1 Hyphomicrobiaceae bacterium
TGCATCGTCTTGCCTTCCCAGGGGCGCTTGGACGACGCCTTGCGCCCGGCATGGCCAAGCTGAATGCCGAGTTTCGCCGAGCCATAGCGCCGGCAGGCGTCGAGCACTGGGCGGAGTGCTGCTTCATTGGCGTCCGAATAGAGCCCAAGGCAGCCGTGCGTGATGCGGCCGATGCGTTCGACGGCGGTGGCTTCCAGGATCAGCAGGCCGGCGCCGGAATTGGCGAGCATGCCGAGGTGGATCGTGTGCCACCCGGTGGCCGAACCGTCGTCGGCGGAATACTGGCACATGGGTGCAACGACCAGCCGGTTGGCGAGTTCGAGCGTGCCAAGGCGGGTAGGGGAAAAGAGGCGCGATGTCATGGGGTGGCTCCGTCATTTGGGGATAGGCATCGGCATGAATCCAGCCGGACTAGCCGGGCACGAATACTGTACGCACGAATAAGGCACTGCCTCATCCGTGCCGACATCCACTCTCGGTCGTTTGTTTTCCTGAAATTCGGATTATGTTATGTGGGGGTGGGAGGCCCAAGATGGTCGCGCAGAACTTTCAAACACAAAACCAATCGTGGCGCCAGTTGATGACCAACGGCAACACGTTCGACGTTCCGCGGTTCCAACGGGATTATAGTTGGGGCGACGACCAATGGGACGATCTGTGGCAAGACCTCCTTGCCTTGGAGGCGGACGAGGAACCAGCCCATTACATGGGCTACCTCGTACTGCAGACAAATGACAACAAGGCTTTCCATGTCGTCGATGGCCAACAACGCCTGACGACCCTGAGCCTCCTCGCTCTGGCAGTCGTTCAATGCCTCGTCGATCTCGTGCAGAAGGGCGCTGACAAAGAGGACAACAAGCTACGCATAGAGCAATTGCGTGGCGCATTCATTGGCTTTCTCGACCCCGTTAGCCTTGTTGCCAGAAACAAGCTGACCCTTAACCGGCACAACGATGCGTTGTACAAAGATAAGTTGGTACCTCTTGATAAGCTTCCAAAGCGGAATCTCCGGCAGTCCGAACGGCTTCTGATTCGGGCATTTGAATGGCTGACGGAGAAAGTGCGTGAGCGCCGGCTCGACGGCAGAGAGCTCGCGTCGTTTCTGATGTCGATCGCGGACAAGACGTTTTTTACTGCAATTATTGTTAGCGACGAACTGAATGCGTTTAAAGTTTTCGAAACGCTCAATGCCCGTGGCGTCAAGCTTTCGCCCACCGATCTCTTGAAGAATTACCTGTTCTCCGTAGTTCATCGTGAGCAACCCCACGGGAGCGAAATTGACGATTTGGAACGCCGATGGGATCGGATGTCGAGCCAGCTTGAGGACGAGCATTTTACCGATTTCCTGCGAGCACACTGGAACAGCCGACACACGTTCGTGCGCGAAACAGATCTGTTCAAGCGCATTCGCAGCACAATCAAATCCCGGGCTGCTGTGTTCGAACTGATCCGAGCCATGGAGGAAGACATCGAGTGTTACGTCGCACTTTCCGATCCAGGGAGCGAACTTTGGAATCCAGAAGAGCGGGCACCGATCACCGAACTGAGAATGTTCAACGTACGCCAGCAACGCCCCTTGCTTCTGGCCGCGCGGCGCGCATTTCCAAGCTCGTTCGCAAAACTGCTAAACGCCTGCAGCATATTGGCCTTTAGATACAACGTTATCGGTGGACTTGCCACGGGTCCGCAGGAAACCATCTACAACGAAGCAGCCCGTGCAATAGCCACCAACAAAGTAAGTCGTACAGAGCAGGTAATTCGCGACTTGAAACCCATTTACGTTGGCGACGCGGAGTTCGAGCAAGCATTCAGTTCGAAGCGTTTTAAGACGGGGGACGGTCGAAACAAGCGTGTTGTTCGGTATATCTTGTCCCGCTTAGAGACCGATCAAACCAGCATTGTGCTCGATCTCGATGCCGCTGACACTACTTTGGAACACATTCTTCCAGAAAATCCTGGCGGGGAATGGAGTGCGTTCAACGCTGCTCGCTTTGAAGACAACGTTTACCGGATTGGCAACATGTGCCTGCTGGAGCGAAGCCTTAACAAGTCTCTCGGAAGCAGCGGCTTCAATGTGAAGCGGCCAATCTATGAAAAGAGCGGCTTTGTCACGACCCAACGCGTTGCCGAGCAGAATGACGAGTGGGTGCCGGAAAGAGTCGCCACTCGACAAGGCCGAATGGCGAAAACTGCAGTGCGACTATGGAGTCTACCGCAATTGACGCCGTGACAAAGCACGATTGACCTCGTGACCAAGCACGATGATTTGGAACGGGGCTGCCGCTAACCGTTGTTATTTCAGGGTAATCCCCTGCCCTGCACCAACCATCAGTGCCCGAGACCCTTGGCGATTTCTTCGGTCATCTTCTTGGCGTCGCCGAGCACCATCACGGTGTTGTCGCGATAGAACACGGCGTTGTCGATGCCAGCGTAGCCTGAGGCTAGCGAGCGCTTGTTGAACAGCACCGTGCCGGCTTTCCAGACCTGCAAAACGGGCATGCCGAAGATGGGCGAGGTCTTGTCTTCTTCCGCGGCTGGGTTGACGACGTCGTTGGCGCCGATCACATAGACGCAGTCGGCCTGGCTGAATTCAGAGTTGATGTCTTCGAGTTCGAACACTTCGTCGTAGGGCACATTGGCTTCGGCGAGCAGCACGTTCATGTGGCCCGGCATGCGGCCAGCCACCGGATGGATGGCGTATTTCACGTCCACGCCGGCTTTCTTGAGGTTGTCGGCCATTTCGCGCA
>JANYHP010000372.1 GCA_025359005.1 Hyphomicrobiaceae bacterium
CGAACCGGTCGCCGAGATCATGCTCGGGCATCTCGCCTACGACGGTTATTTCCTCGAATACGACACCGATCGCGCCGGCGGCTTCGAGCCACTGCGCTTTCTGCCAAAAGGTCACAAGCGCGTTGTCATCGGCCTCGTCACGTCTAAAACCGGCGTGCTGGAAAAGTCCGACGACATTCGCCGCCGCATCGACGAGGCGGCGAAATTCGCCCCCCTCGAGCAACTGTGCCTGTCGCCGCAATGTGGCTTCGCCTCCACCGAAGATGGCAACGCATTGAGCGAGGACGAGCAGTGGGCCAAACTACGGCTGGTCGTCGAAACGGCCAACAAGATCTGGGGGTGAAGCGACCGTACCCTCGTGGGGCGCCAAAGCCCCTTCGGCGTTTTGCAGCAACCCACGCACGGCTTTTCAATGGTCTTGTCGAGCCGAGCGCCGGCGCATTCCGGCCACGCCGATTGTCTGGCTATTGCGCCCGGATCATCGGCACCCCGCGCGTTCACCCGCCCTCAACTTCGAGTATCACGTCGATGTTTCCGCGAGTGGCATGGCTGTAGGGGCAGATCTTCTCGTGCGTTTCCCGGACGAGCGCTTCGGCTTCGGCCTTGCTGAGATGCGGGCACTTGACGTGCATTATCACGGCAATGCCGAACCCGCCGCCCTCACGCGGGCCGACCGATGTCGTGCAGGTGACGACCGCGCCGCTGGCATCCTTTTTGTGCTGCTTGCTGACGAACTCCAGCGCACCGCCAAAGCACGCGGCATAGCCGGCAGCGAACAGATGCTCCGGCGTCGTGGTGTTGGGCAGACCAGGGCCGCCCATTTCCTTGCGCACGGAGAGATTGACGCTGACCGAGTGATCGGTGGTTTCCGAATGGCCATTGCGACCACCCGTCGAATGCGCGACCGCGGTAACCAGCGGCTTGATGGTGTGAGCAGGCATGGGAAAACTCCTGACGCAGGGGAAACTGCGCGGGAGCGTCGGGCGGGGCACGCCGGGAGTCAAGCGCAGCCAGACACAGCGCTGCCGGACACCTCGTCCCTCGAGCGCGAGGGTTATCCGGGACCCTCATACCAACGGTCAAAACTATTGACCGTTGGTACTTATCTTCGATTGCGCGTGCCGACACCGCTACGCGGAGACGGCCAGCACGCGCGGCCAGCGGCAGCATCAGTCAAAAATTATGGCGGTCAGTATCACATGTCAAAATTGGAAACGAGCGTCGAAATCGGCACCCTGGCGTGAACTGGGGAGGCCGCCGGATATTTGGCCGGCGCGTGCACGCGCTGCCCAAATTCAGGGAAAACAATAAGGGGAGGATTAGCGCGTATGGGACATCGCCCAGACGCCGCACCCTTTACACCCACAGCCCTGTCCCGCCATATCGGATGCAGAACCATCCCCTCCCGACCCGCGAGCATCCATGCCCCGTCTGAAATCCTCCATCTCGCCTGAGAGTGCCGACTTCAAAGCCAATGCGGCCGCCATGGCCACGCTGGTGTCCGATCTCCAGGACAAGCGCGCCATCACCGCGCTCGGCGGCACCGAGAAGTCGCGCACCCGCCACACCGGCCGCGGCAAGCTGTTGCCGCGCGACCGGGTGATGGGCTTGATCGATCCGGGCTCACCGTTTCTCGAACTTTCACAACTCGCGGCGTGGACCATGTACGACGACGCCATCCATGGCGCCGGCGTTATCACCGGCATCGGCCGCGTCTCCGGCCGCGAGGTGCTGATCGTGTGCAACGACCCCACGGTGAAGGGCGGGGCCTATTTCCCGATGACGGTGAAGAAGCACCTGCGCGCCCAGGAAGTGGCGCTGCAGAACCGCCTGCCCTGCGTCTATCTGGTCGACAGCGGCGGGGCCAACCTGCCGCACCAGAGCGAGGTCTTCCCCGACCGCGACCATTTCGGACGGATCTTTTTCAATCAGGCAAACATGAGCGCCAAAGGCATCCCGCAGATTGCCTGCGTGATGGGGAGCTGCACCGCAGGCGGAGCCTACGTCCCGGCGATGAGCGACGAGAG
>JANYHP010000379.1 GCA_025359005.1 Hyphomicrobiaceae bacterium
ACCGTCTTAGTCTGCGGTGGGGGGCTGTATGAAACGGACCGATTAACGCGGCCGAGGATGGTCCGGCGCTACGGTTCGCGAGCGAGCCCGCCCTCTTACGAAGGGTGCGGTGCAAGTCCCAAGGGGCTCGTTGTCGCGTGAATAACACAGCGCAGAGCGCGGCCGATGCCGCACAACCGTCTGCCGCAAGGCAGGCACCCGGCCCGTCCGCGAGACGGGTCTCGCACACTGACCGGCTTCGGTCGCGCTCTGCCCCGGATTTTCAAGGGTCCGGAAAAATTCCGACAACCACCGGCGCCGACGAGGGTCGCGAGAGTTGTAGGTAGAAGGCACACGGTGCGGCTAAGAGGCAAAGGGCCGCGCACCTCAGCGCGTGAGCACGACGAAGTCGGTGCCGCGGCCGGTCTCGGTGCTGATGCCGTGATCGGAGACGATCAACGACGCGCCGATCCACAGCTTCTCGGAGATCTTCTGGAGCACCTCGTCGGAGAACTTGATGCGATCAAGCGCTGCGGCCGCCGTCGCCGGCACCACCACGCCCTGCGCACGCTCTGCGCCACGCCCGCCCGCACGACCGGCGCCTGCCACTGGAGCCACATCGGCGCGCGCCTGGCCGGGGATGGTGATCGCGACCCACCGCATCGCCCCGTCGCTGTCCGGCGCGGCCGTGGCTGTGAACACATGTGTGCCGAGCGGCGTCTGCGGCTCGGCGATCTCGACGTCCGCTTCAAACACCGGCTCGAAGCCCTGACGCACGAACACGCGCCGTTCCTTGCGGCTGACGAACACCGAGACCGGCTCCATCGCCCGCTCGGCGACGCGTGCGGCATGCTCGGCCAAGTCGCGCTCGGCGACCGCGGCTTTCGCCTCGGCTGCGGCATGAAACGCTTCAGCGTCCGCGGTCTGGGCGCTGCGACGGGCGTCGGCGGCGCGGCGTTCGGCATCCACAACGGCGGCCTGCAAGGTATCGCGCTGGCTGCTGATGCGCGCCCGGACGTCGTCGGCCAGCGCCGGGTTCTGCAGCATATCATTGGCCCTGTCGCGACCGGCCATGACGGCACTGAGCGCGGCATCGGCTGCGCGCAGCACCTCGGCCGCCACGCGCGCGTCCTGGCCCCGCTGGCCGGCGATGCCGAGCAGCGCCGCCGCTTCCGCCTGCGCGTCCATCGCCGCCGATTTGGCGCGGCCCTGTTCGAGGCGGCCGCGTTCAATCGGGTTCAGCAGCCGCTCGGCATCGATCGGCGCGGCACCCAGCTGCATCCGCCCATCCGCCGCCTCAGGCGCCGGCGCGGCGAGGCCGGCAAGCTGTCCGGCCCGCACGAACGTCGGCGCCGGTAGGGTTTGGTGCGCGAACGACACGGGACTGAGATCATGATCGGCGACGATGACCCGCATCCCCATGCGGCTCATGCCATAGAGCCGCTGGGCGAAATCGCCACCCATGCGGATGCAGCCGTGCGACGCGGGATAGCCCGGCAGATTGCCCTCGTGCAGCGCCACCCCCGACCACGTGATGCGCTGCATGAACGGCATCGGCGCGTTCGAATACAGATTGCTCTCGTGATAGCGTTCCTTGCCAATGACGCTGAACACGCCGGTCGGAGTGCGATGCCCGCTCATGCCGGTGGAAACACCCGAACGGGCCACTTGTGCATCGCCAGAAAAAACGGTGACGTGCTGCTGGCCAATCGAAACCACGGCGATCAGCGGTGCCGTGGGCCCTGCGACCGCTGCGGCGATCCGCGCGGGCTTGGCTGCGTCGCCGGATACGCGTCTGCCTTGCGCCGCGGCCGCCCCCGCCGAAAGGCCACCGACAACGATACCTGTTGCCGCCAGCAAGCCGACGCACGCGGTCGTGACAGTGGTGATTTTGGCGACGCCGGGAACCCGGCTTGAAAAACCGTAAATCATGTGCGCCCCATTACTCGCCAATACGACTAACAGTATTTATTTAGTGGCCAAATGCCCCCGCCTGCAACCCCCAACACTGCACATGCCTATTGCAGGCGGGTGATCAACCGGTGATAGAAAGTGATCATCTCGATGTAGTTGGCCACCGAGATGCGCTCGTTGTTGCCATGGAACCGCGCAAGATCGGCAGGTCCAGTGCGGACCGGCGAGAAGCGGTAGATGTTATCGACAATGCCGGCCATGTGCTTGGTATCCGTTGCCGCCAGCATCAGTGCTGGCGCCACGACCGCCGTGGGGAAAACCTCGCGAATGGCCGTCGCGATCGCCGCGTAGGCCGGCGCCTCGGCCGATGAGACAGGCGAGGGATCGTTACCGCCGGCAACCGGCGCGACCTCGATGCCCGCGCCGACGATACCCTGAACCCGCGCCGCGACGCTGGCCATCGTCTGGCCGGGCGCGATGCGGAAATTGATCTGCGCCTCGGCCAGCCCGGGAAGGACGTTGTCCTTGTCGCCTGCCTTGAAGATGGTCGGCGCTGTCGTCGTCCGCATCATGGCATTCGTACTCGGCGATACCGCCAGCAGGCGCTGCACCAGAGGCGCCGTCAACCATAGATTGGACAACAGCACCCTGCGCGCACCGCTGAACTCCGGCGCCAACGTCGCGTAGCTGGTGCGGGCGAGGCCGGCGAGATCGGCGGGAAACGGATTGGCTTCGACGTCGGCCACGGCGCGGGCCAGCGATCCGATGACCGTGGCGGCCGGCGGCATGGACGCGTGCCCAGGCGCCCCCTTGGAGCGCAGCGTCAAAGTCAGATAGCCCTTTTCTGCCAGACCGATCAGCGCCGCCGGCTTGTCGATGCCGTCGATCAGCCCTTCGGTGACGAGCAGGCCTTCGTCGAGCGCGAAAGCCGCCTTCACGTTGCGCGATTTCAGCAGCGCACCGATCGCCGCTGCTCCCTGCACGCCGCCGATCTCCTCGTCGTGGCCGAACGCCAGATAGATCGTGCCCTTGGGCCGAAAGCCCTGGCCGACGAGATGCTCCACGGCCTCCAGGATAGCGAGCACCGCACCCTTGTCGTCCCACGCCCCGCGCCCCCACACAAAGCCACCGTCGATGATCCCGGCAAACGGTGGATGGGTCCATTGCCCCTCGGTTCCCGAAGCGATCGGCACCACGTCCTGGTGCGCCATCAGAATGGCAGCAGGTGCGGCCGGATCGGAGCCCTTCCAGGTAAACAGTAGGCTACCGCCGCCGACGACCTCCCGCTCCAGCGCCGCATGCAGCTTGGGGAAACTCTCTGCCAGATGCGCATGCAGCTTGCGGAACTCTTCCAGCGGCGTTGGCAGTCCCGGCGCGAACGACACCGTCTTGTAGGTCACGGCCGTCGCGAGGCGCCTGGCGGCCGCGTCGGCATCGATGGCCAGTTTCGGCGCCGGCGTTGCCGCGATCTGCCGCGACGGCTGGCGCCACGTATTGACGAGCATGCCGCCGGCCAGCGCCACCACGGCGATGAGTGCAGCAAGTAAGCCACGGATAAGATTGCGCATTGAAGTCGCCTAGCTCATGGGAATTGTGCAAACCTGACAGCGCGGGCAGTCGGCACTGCGGCATGCGTCAATGCGTCAATGCGTCAATGCGACGAGATCATGCCGCCGTCGACCCGCAAGATGGAGCCCGTGATGTAGCTGGCCTGACGGCTGGCCAGGAAGGCGCCGGCCGCGCCGAACTCCTCGATGCTGCCGAAGCGGCCGACCGGGATCGACGCCAGCGAGGCCTTTTCGACCGCCGCCACCTCGATGCCTTGCGCCTTGGCGCGCGCCGCATCCACGGCCGTCAGGCGCGGCGTGCGGATGCGGCCGGGTGCGATGGCATTCACGGTCACCCCGTCCGCCGCCACTTCGGCCGCCAGCGTCTTGGCCCAGCCGACGAGGCCGGCGCGCAGCGTGTTGGAAATGCCGAGGTTGGCGATCGGCTCGACCACGCCCGAAGAGATCACCATGATGATGCGGCCGAACTTCTGCGCCCGCATGCCCGGCAGGTGGGCATTGGCGATCTGGGTCAGCGACAGGAACATCGAGCGGAACTGCGTCAGCCAGACCTCTTCGGTCACTTTTTGCACCGAGCCCGGCGGCGGGCCGCCCCCGTTCAACACGAGCACATCGCACGCCGGCACTGCCGCCAGAAACGCCGCGACCGACGCCGGATCGCCAAGATTGCACAGTTGCGTCCGCGCCGCCGCGCCCGCCGCCGCCTTGATGTGCGCCACGCCGGCCGCCAGCTTGTCCGCCGTACTCGACGAGATCAGCACATCGGCTTTTTCCTGCGCCAGCGCCGTGGCGATACCGAGCCCCAGCCCGCTGCTGCCGCCGAGCACCACGGCTTTCTTGCCCGCCAATCCGAGATCCATTGTTCACCCCTGTGTCGTTATCGTCGGCAACCTTAGCCGCTGCCGTGGCGCCGGACGAGGGGAGGTCGCATTATTTCGCAGGATCGCGCGACCCGCATGCAGTTTTGAGAGAAAAGGCTCCGGTCCGGGCCGCGAACTTGGTTGGATAGTCGGCCAACTGCGTTAATCGCAGCGAGAGGGCGTATCGTGCGTTTTGGCGCGGCTTTGGTCATTTGGGCCACCACCCTAGCCAAGCCGTCGCCGATGCCCGCCAGCGGCCTTCTCCGTGCGATTGCGGGCCATGCCAGCCCTGCCTTCTCGCCCCGGATTTCGATGACCCTTCGGTGCCCGCCAAAGGCCAAAACACAGGTTCACGTCACTGTCTGGTTAACGATCGCCTTACGATTTCCATGATTGGGTGACGATCTGGAAATCCGGCCGCGGCCACGGGTGTGGCTGCTGCGCGGGGCGAGCGAGGGTCGCGTGCGGTCAAGGTGCAATCACAGGCGAAATAGTCACGGGCGAACTCATGCGGCGGCGTTGGCTGTGGCAGCGCTCCTTGCGTTTGGCGTGCCACCGGCTGCGGCCGCTGGCGGTCCTTTCATCGCCACCGAGGTCAGCGCGCGACTGGCGCCGCAGCAGTTGGCCGCCTATCGCGCCTATCTCACCGCCCGCGCCGACTTCGAACGGCAGTCGCAGGTCTACTGGACGCTGGTCGACGAGCGGCGCGAAAACCGCCGCCGTAAGCACGCCCAGCAAAAAGCCTACACCGCTGACGACTATGTGTTGGAGCAACCGCCGAAATACGACGGCCCGGCGCTGGCGCCAGAGATCGCAGCCCAGGTCGCGGCCGCCAAGCCCGCCGAACCCGACAAGCCACAAGACAAACCCATGGCGGCGCTGGCCGACTATCTGGCAAGTGCGCGCGACCTTTACGCCTTTGTCCCCGAACGCATCAGCGAGCACGAATTCAAGCGCCGCTACGCCGCTGACGCCCTCGCCGTCGGCCTCAGCAAGGATCAGGTGGTGCGCGTCTATGCGCTCGAAACCGGCGGCCGCGGCACCTACGACATGCAAGCCGGCATCGACCCCGACACCCGCCAGGGCCGGCCGATCTCATCGGCCATGGGATATGCCCAACTGCTCGCCGCCAACTCGGTCAACGAACTGGTGCGCCACGGCGAACTCTTCATCACCCGCCTCGAAGCACAGCCGCGTGCAACCTCGCGCGCCAAGGCCGAGATCCTGCGCGCCATGCTGCGCCGCGCACGATCCGTGCCCAATGAGTGGCGCGACCACCAGAAGTTCGCGCTGACGCCGGAAGGCCAGGGCATCCACGCCATCAATCTAGACGCCGACATCGGCCCGTGGCTGCAAGTCTTGAAGCTGAAGGGCCTACTGGAAACGGCTGCGAAAGAAGCGGGGCGCACCTCGCTCACCGGCGCCGAACTGGAACTGATGAACCTCGCCGGCCCGCGCACCGGCCTTGAGATGCTGCAGCCCGTCGGCCGCCAGGTGCCAACCGCCAACTTCTTCGCCGAGGCCGCTTACTATCGCAATTCCGTCGTGCGCGAGAAAACCGGCGCGCAACTGCTCGCAGCCCTCGACGAGCGCATGCAGTCCGGCCTCAAGAAACCCGGCAGCCTCGATTTCGCAATGGCTTTCGACGAAGTGGCAAGCGGCCTCCCAGGCCGTCAGGCTCGCGCGCCCCGCGACGACGCACCGGCCCAGTCCTCGGCATCCGGGATGCGCTGACGTCCCTCATTCGGACTTCGGCGATGGCAGTTTGTCCAGCAGGCTGAGGAGCAGGAATATCGCGACGATGCGCAGCGGCACATCCAGCGGTCCCAGTCCCAGCCGCCACGCCAGGCCGTGGTCGCCAAGCAGCAGCCACCCACACGCCGCGCACAAGACCGCCGTCATCAAAATGACTTCGCCGCGCGATGACGGCCGGTGCATCACAGCCTCCGCAGTTTGCCGGTGTCGACCTTGATCAGCACAACGTCACCGCGGCGTTCGACCTCGCCCTCCATGGCGACACGCATGCCGACGAAGCGCAGCACGCCGCGATCCAACGCGCGCCCCTGACTGTCCGCGATCATCAGGAACTGACGACCCTCGAGGGGATGCGTCAAGACCAGCACCGGCGGCACGCCGCCGATCAGGCACAAGCTCGCACAGGCCTTGTGCGCGATGCCCGTGCCGGGACTCATGATGCCGGCGCCGCACTTACCGTCGCAGATCTCGCCGACGACACGCCAGCGTCCCATCGGCACGGGGGCAGCGGGCGCTGCCGGTTGGATGTTCTGCAGCACCCGCGGGCTTTCGCTGAGCACCAACATATCGAGGGCGCCGCGCTTTAGCAGCAAACCCTTGACCTCGACGACCTGCCCGCCAAGCGCTGCGCGATCAATTACTGCGGCGTGCTTGCCATCGCCGGACAACAACACGCCATGGCCGGCCGGCCGGGCCGCATCCCCGACAGTCAAAAGAAATGGATAGGGTTCGCTCGAGAGCACGCCACGCAACGTCACGTCCAGGGGGATATCTGGCGCAGCGTTCGCGCCAAACAGCGAGCGTGCCGGATCGGTGATCGAGAGCGCCAGCAGCGCCGACACCACGCAGAGCCCGACAACAACGAAGGCGGCTGCGCGCATCAGGAACCGACGTAGCCCAGCACTGATGTCGTTAGACCAGCCAATGAAGAACGTGTCGTTGTGCTCGCTCATGGCGCGCTCGTCTCGTTGACCGGAGTCTGGTGGGCTTGCGGGATGACTACAGCTGAGACACGGGTGCCCGGCGGGTTGGGACGCGGGTCGAGCAGCACGCGACCCCCGTCGAGCATCAGCCGGTAGGTCGAAATGCGCTCGGTAAACGGCGGCGGCGAACAGCCATCTTCGAGGCGATACTGAAAGCCGTGCCAGGGACACGTGATGCACCCATCGACAAGGCGTCCCTCACCCAACGGCCCGTTCTGGTGTGCGCACAGATTGCTCACCGCACTCAGCCGGCCTTCATGACGGAAGATGGCAACCGGTTCGCCATCGGGCAGCTTGACCACGAAACCACGACCCTCCCGGATTTCCCCGATGTCGCACGCCACAACCCATGGCGTCGTCGCAGCCGTCGGCGCGAACTGGCCATCCTCCACCGCGCCTTTGCGCCCCGCCAGCAGATGGAGCACAACGAGCGTCGCGGCACTGAGCGCACACATGATCGCCAGCGCGGGCGAGCGCGCATCCTGCAGTGCGCCGAACGCAATGTGGCCGAAGACCAGAGCATAGGCCCCGTAGACGGCCATGTGAATGGCCTTCCAGACGCGTGGTCCAAGAAATGCCAGCCAGAAATCGTGGCTGGTTGCGGCGAGTACCAGCAGTATGACGAAGGCGCCGACGCCCAGAATGACAAAGGCAAATCCGGCAAGCTGCGCGACGCTGGTATCGGCGACCAGCAGCGCGCGGAGGGGCGGCAGATCGCTATAGGCAAAGTACCATGAGAGCACACTGGCGACGTGCCCGGCTGCCACGGTGCAGGTGAGCACGCCGAGATGGCGGCGGTTGTACAGCAGCGGCAGGAAACGGCGGTCGAGACGCGCGAGAGGCCCGATCGACAGGATGCCGCTCAGCAGCACAAAGGCGCAGCTTCCAAAGGCCTTCATCGACAGCGTCGCGTCATCGGGCGCGATACCGTCCCTGCCAGCCATCGCGCCGAAATGCCTGTAAACCTGGATGTAGAGCACCACGGCCGCTATCGCCACCGCGTCATAGATCAGCTTGTTTCTATTCCACGTGACGGCCTTATAGCTGCTCATCGCTTCGTGCCCCCAGTAGGCGCATCGATGCGAACCGGCGCATCAGAGGTCGATTGCCGAGCGCGCAGCCACGCCGACGTCGCGAGCAACGCGGGCAGCATAAAAGCCATGAGCGTCCATATTTTCAGATGCCAACGGCGGTGCGCGCGCTGCATGTCATATCTCCATCGAAGCGGTGAGGCGCCGGCGCCATATCACCAGCACGAGTGGCCAGAGCAGCACCACGCCCGGCACCAACAACGGCCGAACGGTATAGGCGCCGCGCGCGGACGGATCGATGCGGTCGAGCCCGAAGGCGAGAAACGCCACAGCGACCGCGCCGCCGCAAGAGACGTAACTGACCGCGAGCCAGTAGATCAAAGTGCCGATGACCATCTTATCCCCACCGAAGATCCAATTGAACACTCGCCCATGCGTCCAGCACGCACCACCGAGTTCCACCGAGCGCGCTTGGCTGTCTTACACGCTTGGCGGTATTACATCGACCGATCATCGACGGCAGTCACGCCCGCAAACGCAACGCCGGACAACCGGGCCATGCCTGTTTTGAATGTGACAAGGTCCCTCTGCTCGAAATCGCTCAAATGCTGGTGACCACACGCACGCGCCATCTATCCTCGTTGCCGCCACGTGCCAAGCATGGGCGGCCTCGCCTTCCAGTCTGAGACCGTCTCTCAGTCAGCCTCCCGCAGCCGCCGCGCGAGCACGGCCGCGGCCAGCAGCGACATGGCGACACCGGCGACGCATGCCGGCCATCCCAACCGGACGAACAGCTGGCCCAGAACGACACTGCCGACCAGGCCGCCGAGAAAGTAGCAGGCCAGATAGATACCGCTCGCCGCCGTTGCATCATGGGCCGCGGCACGGCCGACGAACCCTGTCGCTGTGGCTTGCGCAAGAAAGGTGCCGACGGCAATCAGCGTCATGCCCGTCAAGACCGGAGACAGGGATGGGGCGAGCAGCAGCGGCAATCCCACACCGGCTATGGCCAGCGCAAACCACATCGCACCTCTGGTTCCGAGCATCGCCACCAGCCTGCCCGCCATCGGCGTGGTCACTATCGACGGCAGAAAGACGAAATAAGCGACGCCGACCGCCATCATGCCCAACGACAAGGGCGGCTGCACGAGTACAAAATTCACATACGTGAAAATGCCGATGAACGCGAAGAGAATACAAAAGCCGATCGCGAACGCCGACCGCAAGACCGGATCGCCAACCAGCCGCGATACCGTTGCACCAGACATCGCCTGACCGCTTTGGCTGCGGTCCATGCGCTCGGACAGCGCACCGTAGGCGAGGGCGCCGCCAAGCAGGTTCAGTGCTGCAAATACGACGAAGTTCGCCTTCAAGCCGAGCATGTCGGCGATGGAGGCCGACATCAGACGACCGAACAGATTGCTCGCCACGTTGCCGGTGATGTAGGCGGCAAAGAGCGTTGCAGTCGCCGCCCCGTGTGTCGTCTTGGCGAGATAGGCGAGCGTCAGGCTGAATGCCGTCGCCATCAGCAAACCCTGGATGACACGCAGGGACGCAAACGTGGCGAGATCGGGCGCCACCGAAAGCAGCACCGTCGGGATCGCGAGAACCGCGAGGGCGCCCGCAATTGTTCGGCGCGGATCGACGCGGCTCCCGAAAAACGCCACGCCGATCCCGGCGATGGCCATGCCGAGCGTGCCGGCATTGACCGCCGGACCGATCAGCGCCGCGTCGACACCATAGGCTCGCGCGAGCGACGGCAAAATGGCCTGTGTGGCGAACAGGTCCACGACTGTGAGAAACGCGAGCACGCCGATCACAATTGTCCGAAAAAATCCGGCACTTCTGTTGGACCCTGGATCAGAACCAAAACCGTTTACGGCACCAAGGGAACTGCGCATGGGGCCCACCACGTTGTCAAAGTCATAAGGAAGAACGCCGCCGACACAACGTCGGGCGGCGTCCAGTTCTTTCGATCGTCTCAATAATCGATCACAATGCCTTCTGATCGACCTTGTCGTGCAGGATCACGCCTTCGATGGGATCGACCGGGTTCTTCCAGGCTGCTGCGGCAATGGCTGCGCGGGTGTTCTCAAGGCCTGCCTGCCAGCGGGACGCAACACCCGACACGCTGAAGTCGATGTCTTTGGTTTGGTCTTCGTTGTCCAACTTCGGTGCCAGCAGCCGCACGACGTGCATCTGCGTGAGGCAACCATACTCAACGAGATCGCGCACGGCATCGCTGTTGCGAACAGCCTCTGGAATATAGCCGGCCAATTCCTTGACGACGTGACGCAGCCGATGGGTTTGCTGCTGGCGCGTGATATGGGTTGAGACGCGGCTCGAATACTGGATGTCTTTTACGCGGTTCTGCACGTCCCAGAGTGTGACCGGCTCGGCGCCCTCCGGGTTCCACATGTGGACTGCGAAGATCAACGAGTTGCGGCGCGGATAGTCCTCGAAGACGACCTCGCTCGGCGTATTGGAAAGTATGCCGCCGTCCCAGTACAGTTCGCCATCGATCCGCACTGCCGGGAAGGCGGGCGGCAACGCGCCGGACGCCAGGATATGCTCCACGCCGATGGGCGTATCGCGACTGTCGAAGTAGCGCATGCCGCTCGTGCGCACATGCGCGGCGCCGACGGTCAAACGGGGCCGGCCGTGATTGATCGAGGCGAAGTCGACCAACTCGGTCAGCGTCTGCCGCAATGGGGCCGTCGAGTAGTAGCCGGCGCGATCGGCGCCGAGCGGGACGTGTGGCCCCATGAAGGCCAGCGGGTTGGGCTGGAAAAAGCCCTGGATGCCCGAGCAGACCGTCTGCCAGTAGGACAATGTCTGGTCCAGTTGCGGCCACGGCGATTTCATCTGTGCCGAGGATTGTTGCGACATGCGCTGCCAGAATTCGCGCAACGCACCAACCCGCTTGCTCGGTTCATTGCCCGCGATGAGGCTGGCGTTGATGGCACCAATCGAGGTTCCGATCACCCAATCGGGCTCAATGCCGGCCTCATGCAGCGCTTCGTAGACGCCGCACTGATAGGCCCCGAGCGCGCCGCCGCCTTGCAGCACGAGAACGGTTTGCGTGGGTTTCCAAGTCTTGGGCTGCCGCCCGTGGATGGGCGCCATCCGCTCCGTCATGTCCCGCGATCCGTCAGCCATTACGCTCTCCTTGTATCACTCGCGCGACCGATCACATGGATGGAACCGGCGGTCCGACTGCATTGAATTGTTGCAATCACTGTGTTGCAATCACTGTGTTGCAATCACTGTGCCGTCCAGCCGCCTTCAACCGGCAGCGCGATCCCGGTGATGGAGGCAGCACCCTCCCCACACAGGAACGTCGCGACCGCACCGAGTTGCTCTGTCGTTACGAATTGGCGTGTCGGCTGCGCATGGAGCAGAACATCCTTGATGACCTGTTCCTCGGTGATGCCTCGGGCCTTCGCCGTTTCGGGGATCTGCTTTTGCACCAGCGGCGTCAGCACATATCCGGGGCAGATGGCATTGACCGTGATGCCGTGCTCGGCTGTCTCGAGCGCGATCGTCTTGGTGAACCCGAGCACGCCGTGCTTGGCTGCCACGTACGCCGACTTGAAGGGCGAGGCCACGAGGCCATGCGCGGAGGCGACGTTGATGATCCGCCCCCACTTTCGCGCCTTCATCATCGGCACGACATGGCGCGTCGCATGAAAGGCCGACGACAGATTGATGGCCAGTATGGCGTCCCATTTTTCAGGCGGAAATGTCTCCACGGCCTCGACATGCTGAATGCCTGCGTTGTTGACGAGCACATCAACGCCACCGAAGGCCTGCTCGGCAGCGAGCACCATGGCCGAAATCTCGGCGGGCTTCGACATATCGGCGGCCGAGTACAGTACAGTCACCCCGTACGACTTGGCCAAGCCCGCGCGGATCGCCTCGATTTCTTCGGCCTTGCCGAAGCCGTTCAACATCACGTGCATCCCGGCTTTGGCAAACGCGGTGGCGATGCCGAGGCCGATCCCGCTCGTCGAACCGGTCACGATGGCACGCTTGCCAGCCAACTCGCGGGCGGAGCCGGGACCAGGCATTGCGACATCTCGTTCAGGCGGTTGCATTCGGTTGCTCCCAAAATCGACGACACTCTCGATGCAGACGCTAGAGCGATATGGCTCTCAGCTGAAATACCGGTTGGCTTGCATATCGATAGCGCGTGAGTATCGTGAGTTAACCATTTTAGTATGATAGAGGATTTCGAACTGCCAAGATGGCGTGGAGGACGGCGGCGCGCGATGGAAATGCATCAGATCAGATATTTTCTCGGCGTTGCCCGTACTCTTAATTTCACGCGCGCAGCGGAAGAGTGCCATGTTTCGCAGCCCTCGCTGACCCGCGCGATCAAGCTGCTGGAGGACGAGCTCGGCGGCGATCTGTTCCGGCGCGAACGCAGCCAGTCGCATCTCACCGACCTTGGCCAGCGCATGCTGCCGCTCTTGCAGCAGTGTTACGATACGGTGGAGGGCGCCAAGTCGCTGGCAACGTCCATCAAGAAGGGTGAGGTTGCCACGTTGCGGCTTGCGCTCTCGCGGACCATTGATCTGACACTTGTCCTGCCGTTCCTGTCGGACCTCCTGCGCGCCATGAATGGGCTCGAACTGAAATTCATTCGCGGCACGACCGCCGAAATCGCGGACTTGCTGAAGGCTGGCGATGCCGATCTCGCCTTGGCCGGCCCCATGGGTGAGGCATGGGATCGGCTGGAAAGTCGCACCCTCTTCACCGAACCATTTGAGCTCTTGGTGCCCGAGGGCCATCGTTTGGCGGCCCAGACGTCAGTGACTTTGGATGCCGTGCGCGACGAGCGAATGTTGATCAAGACCTACTGCGAGATGTCTGAAGCCATTGCAGCCAGGTTGAGCCGCGAGGGCGTTTCGGGCGCCAACAATCACCAGGTCGCCTCCGAGCGCGATCTGATCTCTCTGCTCGAAAACAGAATGGGCGTGGCACTGGCACCGAAAAGCACAGTCATCCCTGGCTCGCTCAGGCGCATTTCGGTGGCAGATTTGAACATTGTGCGCACGATCTACGTGCACTCGGTTGCCGGGCGTCCGCGGTCGGCCTCGGCGAGTACCCTTTTGAAGCAGCTTCTTGCAGCCGATTGGCAGTTGGAACGCGCCTAAGAGCCTTGTCCACCAAAGTGGACACCGGTTGAGTGCAGAAAATGCGACAAACAGGGGGCTAAAGCGCTCTCCTCGATCCAAACCACGTGAAAAGCGCTCCGGGACACGCGCAAGACCACGTGAACCGCATTCTGAATTCAGGCTCCACGTCAGCCTCTATCATGGTCCGGAACGCTCGCACGCAGCGTCTCCGGCCGTCCCCCGTTGGACCATTTGTGTTGAATATTCCGGATAGCATACCTCTTGGGTTGCCATTTGCCGGCGCAACGGCCGCGGGGACGCACGTGGACGACTGAAATCGAAGGCTCCGCGCGCGGGATTGAGGCGTTGGGCATCACCCGCCAAAGCCCTTCCCCGGCTTCTTATATTCAGGCCTCGGCGGGCTGAAGATATCGAGGACGCGGCAGCCGTCGGGACCGGCGCGCATGGTGTGTGACACGCCGCCGGGCGTCCGCCAAAAGTCGCCCTTTTGGACCGGTATTTCCTCGGCGCCCTGCACGCGGATGGCCGAGCCGTCCAGCAGCACGCCCCACTGCTCCTCGGGGTGGTGATGCAGCGTACCCTGACCGTTGGCGGCGATGGTCACCACTGACAGCATCGCCTGTTCGCCGGCAAAGATGCGCGTGGTGACGCCGGGCGCCAATTCGCGGAATAGTCCGTCGTCCGGCCGGTCCAGGTTGTGGAATTCGTCGCGCTGGCTCATGTCGGGTCCTCGGCGGGTCTTTGCGTCCCTGCTTTGGGACTTATGCTAGCGACCTGCCGCCATGTCGGCAACATCGTCGCCCTGGCGCGTCTCGGTGGACAAGGCAGCGTCGGCCCGGTACCAAGTCGACACCTTAGGGCGCGACGTCGGCCAGATGTCTGTCGGGGCATCCCCCACGTCGCCAAGCGCACATTTTACGGACCTCGCTTATGACGACCGTCAATCAGATTCGCTCGACGTACACCGGCTACTTCGCCAAGCACGGTCACGAGCACGTGGCCTCGTCGTCGCTGGTGCCGCGCAACGACCCGACCTTGATGTTCACCAGCGCGGGGATGGTGCAGTTCAAGAACCTGTTCACGGGCCAGGAGCATCGCAGCTATACCACCGCCACCACCTCGCAGAAATGCCTGCGCGCGGGCGGCAAGCACAACGACCTCGATAACGTCGGCTACACGGCCCGCCACGCGACGTTCTTCGAAATGCTCGGCAACTTCTCGTTCGGCGACTACTTCAAAGAGCGCGCGATCAAGCTCGCCTGGGACCTCGTCACCAAGGACTTCGGTCTCAAGAAGGATAAGCTGTGGATCACCGTTTATTCAGAGGATGAAGAGGCCGCCGCGCTGTGGAAAAAGATCGCCGGCTTCAAGGACGACCGCATCATCCGCATTTCAACGTCCGACAATTTCTGGGCGGCTGGAGATACGGGGCCGTGCGGGCCGTGCTCGGAAATCTTCATCGATCAGGGCGACACGGTGCAGGGTGGCCCGCCCGGATCGGCTGACGCCGACGGCGACCGCTATCTCGAATTCTGGAACCTCGTGTTCATGCAGTTCGACCAGCTCGGGCCGGGCAATCGCGTCAACCTGCCGAAACCGTCGATCGACACAGGCATGGGGCTGGAGCGCATGTCGGCGATCCTGCAGGGCGTGCACTCGATCTTCGATACGGACATGTTCCGCGCGCTGATCGACACCTCCGTTGCCGAAACAGGCGTCGCCGCCAAGGGCGACAACGCGCCGAGCCACCGCATCATCGCCGATCATTTGCGGGCGTCATGTTTCCTCATCGCCGACGGCGTGCTGCCGTCCAACGAGGGCCGCGGCTACGTCGCCCGCCGCATCATGCGCCGTGCCATGCGGCACGCACACCTGTTGGGCGCCAAAGATCCGCTGATGCATCGCCTCGTGCCGGCGCTGGTCCGCCAGATGGGCGACACGTATCCCGAACTCGTCCGCGCCCAGGCGCTCATCACCGAGACACTGAAGCTCGAGGAAACCCGCTTCCGCAAGACCTTGGCGCGCGGCTTGGGCCTGCTCGACGACGCTTCGAACAATCTGCGCAAGGGCGACATCTTCGCCGGCGACGTGGCGTTCAAGCTCTACGACACCTACGGCTTCCCGCTCGATCTGACGCAGGACGCACTCCGCGCGCGCGGCGTCACCGTCGACACGACCGCCTTCAACGCCGCCATGGAAGCGCAGAAGGCCGAGGCGCGTAAATCCTGGAAAGGCTCGGGCGAAGCCGGCACAGAGGCCGTCTGGTTCGATATCAAGGATAAGGCCGGTCCCACCGAGTTCCTGGGCTACGGCACGGAAAGTGCTGAGGGCGAGATCCGCGCGCTGGTCAAGGGTGGCAAGGCCGTGGCATTGCTGGCCAAAGGCGACGAAGGGTCGATCGTCGTCAACCAGACGCCGTTCTATGGCGAGAGTGGCGGGCAGGCCGGCGATATCGGCGTCATCAAGGGGCCGAAGGGCGCGCTCTTCCGCGTCACAGATACACAGAAGAAGCTCGGCGATCTGTTCGTGCACATCGGCGTCGTCGAGGCGGGCAGTTTCAAGACCGGCGATCACGCGGCCCTCGCCGTCGACCATGCGCACCGCCAGG
>JANYHP010000393.1 GCA_025359005.1 Hyphomicrobiaceae bacterium
ATCCGCGTCAACGCGCTTGATACCCCCTGGGGCGAGCACGATCTCGCCGCCGCTGCAGCAGCCAAGCCCGACGCCGTCCTGCTGCCCAAGCCCAACGATTCATCCGACATCCAGCGCGCCACCGACGCAATGCGCCGCGCAGGTGCGGCCGAGACCGTGCAGCTCTGGGCCATGGTCGAAACCCCGCTGGCCATCCTCAACATCCGCGATCTCGCCGGCGCCGCCCGTCACGCCGGCAGCCGCCTCACGTGCCTCGTTCTCGGCACCAACGATCTGGTCAAGGAAACCCGCGCCGAACTCGATGCCAACCGCACCGCCGGGCTCTATTGGCTCTCCTCAGCCGTCACGGCAGCCCGCGCCTATGGCTTGGTCGTCCTCGACGGCGTCTACAACAACTTCAAGGATCTCGCCGGCCTCAGCCACGAAGCGACCCAGGGCCGCCAGCTCGGCTTCGACGGCAAGACGCTGATCCACCCCGACCAGATCGCCGCCGCCAACACCGTTTTCTCCCCCGCCGCCGACGAAGTCGTCTGGGCCCGCACGATCATCGCCGCCTTCGATCGGCCCGAGAACAAGGGCCGCGGCGTCATCACCCTGGACGGCAAGATGGTCGAACTGCTCCACGCCCAGATGGCCCGCCGCACCGTCGCCATCGCCGACGCCATCGCCGCCCGCGGATGATCCGCCGCCCTTTCGCCATGCCGCGGGCGAACCCCAGCCTTAATGCGACCTTAAGCATTTTGCCGTCGACTGAGGTTCCAAGGTGTCCGGGGTCGTGTGGTGCGTATGCGTATTCGATATCTCGCCTTGGCCCTCTCAGGCTTGGCGCTCGGCAGCTGCGCGAGCAAGCTGGCGGGGCCGGAGGTGCGCGCGTTCCCGCCTTGCGACACGATCGCCAGCAGCGCCACCACCACGTCACGCGGAACATCACTGGCCTACGCTCAGCGGTCGATGGCGCAGCTTTACCCCGACGCCCGCGGCGACCTGCTCGGCGTCGGCTACCGGCGTATCCGCGTCATTTCCCGCACGCACACATGCACCCCCTACCGCCTCGGCGGCGTCGACACTGGACTGGTCACGTGCACGGTACGCGCCCGCATCTGCGGCCGCTGATCGCGTTGCCAACCGCCCCCGCCGCCGTGCAGATGAGGCTCCCCCGTCTCCGAGGCACCGGACCACCATGACCCAAGCCACCGCTTCCTCCAAAACCAACCGTGGCAACTTCTTCGAGGATTTTTCGCTCGGCCAGGTCATCGTCCACGCCACGCCGCGCACCATCACCACCGGTGACGTCGCCCTCTATATCGCGCTCTACGGCAATCGCTGGGCCGTCCAGTCGTCCGACGCCTTCGCCCAGGCGCTCGGTCTGCCCCGCGCGCCGCTCGACGATCTCCTTGTTTTTCATGTCGTTTTTGGCAAAACCGTGCCCAACATTTCGCTCAACGCCGTGGCCAATCTCGGCTATGCCGAGTGCCGCTTTCTGAGCCCTGTCTACCCCGGCGACACCCTCTCGGCTCGCTCCGAAGTCATCGGCCTGAAGGAGAACTCCACCGGCGATACCGGCGTCGTCTACGTCCGCACCACCGGCCTGAACCAGCACGGCGCCGAGGTTCTCACCTACGTGCGCTGGGTCATGGTCCGCAAAGCCGACAAGTCCGCCCCGGCCCCGGTGGCAAGCGTCCCCAAGCTGGCCGCCATCGTTGCCCCGTCCACCCTGGCCGCATCGGTTCCCGCAATCGACGCCAAAACCTACGATACGGCCCTCGCCGGCTCGCCTTACCGCTTCGGCGACTACCAGCCCGGCGAGTGCATCGACCACGTCGACGGCATCACCATCGAGGAAGCAGAACACCAGCTCGCCACCCGCCTCTATCAGAACACCGCCAAGGTCCATTTCGATGGCTACGCCGCCCGCGGCACCCGTTTTGGCCGCCGGCTGATCTACGGTGGGGTCGGCATATCCCTTGCCCGCGCTTTGACCTTCAACGGCCTCGGCAACGCCTTCAAGATCGCGGCGATCAACGGCGGCCGCCACGTCTCCCCGCTGTTTGCCGGCGACACCGTCTATGCCTGGTCTGAAGTCCTCGAAACCGCCGAACTCCCCGGCCGTCAAGATCTGGGGGCCCTGCGCATCCGCACGGTGGCCACCAAGGACCTGCCCTGCGAAGTATTCCCCTATCGCAATGCTGCAATCGACAAGCCCGACGGCGTCATTCTCGATCTCGATTACTGGGTCTTGCTGCCGAAATGACCGCATTCGACTGAAAGTGTAAGATTGTGCGTAAATTAACTCTTTTGCGATATCCCTCCGTGTAACGGTAGGCAGCGCACGGAATGTTCCGCGCGCAGTTTTTCCCTCGAGGACGCGGCGACGGCTTGAACCGGCGTCGCGGGCGCAAAGTGACGAAACGGGTCGCAGTAATTGGTGCAGGCCTCGCAGGCCTCTCGACGGCGCGTGTTCTGCGCCGGGCGGGGTGCTACGTCGAGATCTTCGAGCAGGATCGCATCATCGGCGGCCGCATGGCCACCGTGCGCCTGGGGCCAGCCTCCTTCGACACCGGCGCCCAATATCTCACCGCCCGCAGCTCCACCTTCCAGAAATACGTCGAAGAGCTGGTTGGTGCCGGCTACGCCACGCCGTGGGCCCCGCGCGGCCTCAATGGCGAAGCCACCCCCACCATGCAGCAGTGGTTCGTCGGCACGCCGGGTATGAGCTCCATCCTCCGCCCGCTGGCCGAAAGCGTGCGCATCCATACCAACCGCCGCGTCCACACCATGAAGCGGGGCGACAAGGGCTGGCACCTCTGGTTCGAAGATGAAACCAGCGCCGGCCCGTTCCATGCTGTTGTCTGTGCCGTGCCCGCCCGCGAAGCCCTGCTGCTGTTGGGCCGCATCGACAAGCTCGCCGATCCCATCACGCGGGTCCGCATGTCGCCCTGCTGGGCGGTCATGGTCCGGCTCGATGAGAAACTCTTGCCCGAGACCGATGTCTATTCCGATATGAGCGAGGTCATCCGCTGGGTGTCCCGCAACAACGCCAAGCCCGGCCGCACCGGCCGCGGTGATCAGGTCCTCATCCACGCCTCCCCCGCCTGGAGCCGCGAAACCGAGGATGCCGACCCCGAAGCCGTCGCCGAGGATCTGTGGGCCGAAGTCAGCCACGCCTTGGGTCTTCCCCCCACCCGCCCCGCGCAGATGTCCGCCTACCTCTGGAAGCACGGCCTCGTCGACACGTCGCTGGGCGAAACCTTCCTGTTCTCCAGCGAGGACATGGTCGGCGTCACCGGCGACTGGTGCGTCGGCCGCCTCGCCGAGCACGCCTTCGACAGCGGCGCCCGACTAGGCCGCGTCATCATGGACGCCCTCGACTGACGCTGTCTTGGCGCAGCACCGTCCGGCGCCGTAGGTTGGGTTAGCTGCGTTTCAGCAGCGAAACCCAACAGGACTTGCTCCGCACCGGAATGTTGGGTTACGGCGCGAAGAGCGCCTAACCCAACCTACGCGTCTCCTCGTCCACGCCGCACCAGACCCCCGTCCGCCGGCTCAATCCGCAAACGGATCGCGCATCAGAATGGTGTCATCCCGCTCGGGGCTGGTCGACAGCAGCGTCACCGGGCAGCCGATCAGCTCCTCGATGCGCTTGACGTACTTGATGGCGGCCGCCGGCAGGTCGCCCCAGCTCCGTTTCCCCGCCGTCGACGATTGCCAGCCGGGCATCGTCTCGTAGATCGGCTTGACGCGTGCCTGTTCGTTCATGCCCGCCGGCAGGCGGTCATACTTTCTGCCGTCCAGATCATAGCCGACGCAGATTTTCAGCTCCGCCAGCGGATCGAGGATATCCAGCTTGGTCAGCGCGATGCCGTCGATACCAGCCACCTTGACGACCTGCCGCACCAGCACTGCATCGAACCACCCGCAGCGGCGGCGACGCCCGGTGTTGGTTCCGAACTCCTTGCCGCGCGTGCCGATCAGTTCGCCGATCTCGTCGTGCAGTTCGGTCGGAAACGGACCCGAGCCAACCCGGGTCGTATAGGCCTTGGCGAGCCCCAGCACCGTGCCGATGGCGCGCGGCCCGATGCCCGAACCCGCCGCCGCCTGCGCGGCAATCGTGTTTGACGACGTCACATACGGATAGGTGCCGTGGTCGATATCCAGCAGCGCCCCTTGCGCGCCCTCGAACAGGATGCGCTTGCCCTTCTGCCGGGCATCATCAAGCAGCGCCCACACCGTGTCGATGTACGGGATGATCGATGGCGCGATCGCCGTCAGCTCGGCGGTCAGCACGTCTTTTGCAATCTCCGGCTGGCCGAGCCCGCGCCGCAACGCGTTGTGATGCACCAGCAGGCGATCGATCTTCGGTCCCAGATTTTGCAGGTTGCGCAGGTCCTGCACGCGGATCGCCCGGCGGCCCACCTTGTCTTCGTAGGCGGGTCCGATGCCGCGGCCGGTGGTGCCGATCTTCTGCCCGCCGGCGGCTTCCTCGCGCAACTGATCAAGTTCCCGGTGCAACGGCAGGATCAAGGTGGCGTTCTCGGCAACCTTCAGGTTGTCCGGCCCCACGTGCACGCCCTGGGCCTTGATGCCCTCGATCTCCTTGGCCAGGTGCCAGGGGTCGACCACCACGCCGTTGCCGATGACCGATAGTTTGCCGGGCCGCACGACACCTGATGGCAGCAGCGCCAGCTTGTACGTTACGCCATTGATGACGAGGGTATGCCCGGCGTTGTGCCCGCCCTGGAAGCGGACGATGATGTCGGCCCGCTCCGAGAGCCAGTCGACGATCTTGCCTTTGCCCTCGTCGCCCCACTGGGCGCCCATGACCACGACGTTTGCCATCTCAGTCCTCAAGCCAAGGTGTCCGCGCAGTCTGGCACGAACACGAAAAAAGGGCGACCGCCCCACTAATCGAAGTGTGAGGCAGCGCCCTTTTTGGTGTTTATAGAAGCGGTTGCCCTGAACGCAAGCCGCCATTGCAGTTTTGCGACACGCGGCGGTCAAAAGTGCGTGACGGCGGCGGCGCTCCGAGCGGCCGGCGCAGTTGACGGCCCGCCGGCGCTGGCCGACGGTACAGGTGCAAACTCGGACTTGGAGACCCTCGGACATATGCGCGTATTCACCGCCACGCTTGGCACTGAGACGAACTCATTTGCGCCCATGCCGACGGGGCTCGCCGACTTCCAGGGCCCCGGCTATGACCCCGCCACCACGGCCACGGAAAACCTTCACGCCTTCGCCCAGGTCTGCCGCGCCCTGCGCGAGCGCGCGGCTGAGACCGGCTGGACCGTGATCGAAGGTAAGCTTGCCTTCGCCGGTCCCTCTGGCACCACCGTGCGCGCAGCCTATGAAGCGCTGCGCGACCAGCTACTCGCCGATCTGACGGCCGCGCTGCCCGTCGACATGGTGCTACTGCAGATCCACGGCGCCATGATCGCCGACGGCTACCCGGATGCCGAGGGCGATCTGCTCGCCCGCGTCCGTGCCATCGTTGGCCCCGGCGTATTCCTCGGTGCCGAACTCGACCCCCACTGCCACCTTTCGCCGCTGAAAGTCGCCAGCACCGATCTGCTCGTGCTGTTCAAGGAATACCCCCACACCGATATCTACGCGCGCGCCAAGGATCTCGTGCGGCTGTCGGAAGCGGCGGTCGCCGGCCGCGTCAAGCCGGTGATGCGCGTCCGCGATCTCGGCATGGTCACCGTCATCCACACCTCGCGCGAGCCGGCGCGGGCCTTGATCGATCGTCTGAGCGCCATGGAAGGCCACGACGGCGTGCTGTCCATTTCCATCGCGCACGGCTTCCCCTGGGGGGACAGCCCCGATCTCGGCACCCGTGTGCTCGTCGTCACCGATGGCGATGCCACCAAGGCTGATGCGCTCTGCCAGACCATCGGGGATGAGATCTATGCGCGCCGCGCCGCGTTCGCCCCCGCCTATCCCGGCCCAGACGACGCCATCACTCGCGGTCTCGCTTCCAACCACCTGGCGGTCGTACTTGCCGACAGTGCCGACAACCCCGGCGGCGGCGCGGCCGGCGATTCGACGTTCATTCTGGAGCGGCTGTTGGCGCGCAAGGTCGACAACGCCGTGCTCGGGCCGCTCTGGGACCCCGTGGCGGTCGGCTTCTGCATGCAGGCGGGCGTGGGCGCCACGCTCGAACTCCGCGTCGGCGGCAAGGTTAGCCGCTTCTCGGGCCACCCTCTGGATGTCCGCCTCGAAGTCCTGGCGCTGAAGAAGAACGCCACGCAGGACGGGCTCAGCGGCACCACCGCGCCGCTCGGCGACGTGGCGGTGGTCAAGATCGAAGGCGTCACGGTCGTGCTGAATACCTACCGCACGCAAGGCTTCGGCACCAACCTCTTCACCCAGTTCGGCATCGATCTCTCAGCAACCAAGTTGATCGTCGTGAAGTCATCGCAGCACTTCCACGCCAAATTCGGCCCCATCGCCAGCGAAGTCATCTACGTGGAGACGCCCGGCGTCATGCCCGCCAATTTTACAGGTCTTCCGTTCAAGCGCGCACGCACGACGATCTGGCCCTTCGCGAGAGGGGCTTGAGCGATATGTCGCCGCCCACCCCCTTCACGCCCGACGAAATCCAGCGCTACCGGCGCCATCTCGTGCTGCGCGAGGTGGGCGGCGCTGGCCAACAGAAATTGAAGGCCGCCCGCGTGCTGGTCGTCGGCGCCGGCGGTCTCGGCGCACCGCTGCTCATGTATCTGGCGGCAGCCGGCGTCGGCACGCTCGGCATCGTCGATGACGACGTCGTCTCGCTCTCCAACCTGCAACGCCAGATTGTCCACGCCACGGCCCGCGTCGGCACACCCAAGGTCGACAGCGCGCAGGAAACCCTGGCGCGGATCAATCCGCACGTCACCGTCGAGCCCCACCCCGTCCGTCTCACTGCAGCCAACGCGCTGGATCTCATCGGCCGCTACGATATCGTCGCCGACGGCTCCGACAATTTCGCCACCCGCTACCTCGTATCCGACGCCTGCTATCTCGCCGGGAAAACCCTGGTCTATGCAGCCGTTGGACCCTTCGACGGCTACGTCTCCACCTTCAAGCCCCATCTCGAGCGCGACGACGGCACGCCCTATCCGACCTATCGCTGCCTGTTCCCCGAAGCGCCGCCGCCCGGC
>JANYHP010000442.1 GCA_025359005.1 Hyphomicrobiaceae bacterium
CGCGTCGGCACGGCATTCATACGAGCCTGCTGTTCCGCTGGCGCCGTGACCTTGGCGGCGAAGTGGCAGCGACAGCGAGCGAGCCGCATCGAGGCAGCACTCCGTCGGTACCGCGACCTGCGCTGAGCTTCGTGCCTGTGACGCTGGCGCCGCCGGCACAATCAGCGCCGGCTGTGGTGCCGTGCGTCATGAAGTCGGGAAGCATAAAGTCGGGGGCCGTGGCACCGGGCCTTATCGAGATCGCGATCGCAGGCGGGCGGACAGTGCGCGTCGGACCGGATGTCGACGAGTCGGCCCTCGTGCGTATTATCGCGGCGCTGGAGACGAGCCGATGATCCCGGTTCCATCGCAGACCGCAACCGGCGCAGTGCGCGTGTGGCTCGCGACCGGCCACACCGACATGCGCAAGGGTTTTTCCTCGCTCGCCGTCCTGGTGCAGGAGACGCTGAAGCAGGACCCGCACGCGGGTCATCTGTTCGTCTTTCGCGGACGCCGCGGCGATCTCGTCAAGGTCATCTGGCACGACGGCCACGGCGCGTGCCTGTTCACCAAACGCCTGGAGCGCGGCCGCTTCATCTGGCCTGCGGCAACGGACGGCGCAATTGCGATTTCGCCGGCGCAACTCGGCTATATGCTCGAAGGCATCGACTGGCGCGCGCCGCAACACACATGGCGACCTGCGGTCGCCGGTTGAGCGGCGACCACTGTGGCTGCAGTGCGTCTGCCACGGACTATTGTCGGCCGCTGCATCGAAGTCGCGTTTGTGCCATGCGCGAAGCAGCTATTGTGCCATGCGCGAAGCAGCTATTGTGCTGCACATGGCCTCCGATGCGACCGAGCTTCCGGACGATATTACGGCGCTGAAAGCGCTGCTGATCGTGGCCAACAAGCGCACCAGGGACCTCGACGCCGAGGTCGAAAACCTGAAGCTGACCATCGCCAAGCTGCAGCACGACAAGTTCGGCAACTCGTCCGAACGCACGTCGGTGCTGATGGATCAGCTCGAACTGCAGCTCGACGAGCTGGTCGCGCGGCGTGCCGAAGAGACAGCATCCGACGAGATCACTGCTGCGGCGGCAGCAGCACAATTGCCTGACGGGACTGCCGCGGAGCCGCCGAAGGTTCGCAACATTCCGGCACGGCGGCCACTGCCCGCGCATCTGCCGCGCGAGCGCGTGATCGTACCGGCGCCGACCACGTGTCAGTGCTGCGGTAGCAGCGCACTGCGCAAGCTCGGCGAGGACGTGACCGAGACGCTCGAGCGCGTGCCGGCACGTTGGAAGGTCGTCCAGTACGTGCGCGAGAAGCTGACCTGCCGCGCCTGCGAGACGATCACGCAACCGCCGGCGCCGTCACACCCGATCGCACGCGGCCGTGCCGGTCCGGTGCTCCTCGCCGAAGTGCTGTTCAACAAGTATGGCGCGCATCTGCCGCTCAACCGCCAGAGCCAGATCTTTGCGCGCGAAGGCGTGGCGCTCGACGTCTCGACGATGGCCGATTGGGTTGGTGCCGCTGCAGCGACGCTGATGCCGCTGCGCGATGCCATCGAGAAGCACGCCCACGCCGCTGAGCGCTTGCACGTCGACGACACGACGGTGCCGGTGCTTGCCAAAGGCCAGTGCCGTGCAGGGCGCTTGTGGACACACGTGCGCGACGATCGCCCGTTCGGTGGCAAAGCCGCGCCGGTTGCCATGTTCTACTATTCACCGACGCGCGAAGGAGAGCACGCGGAGCGGCAACTCGCGGCGTACACCGGCATCTGCCAGGCCGACGCGTATTCCGGATTCAACGGCCTGTTTGTCGACGGCCGCAAGCCTGGGCCGATCATCGAAGCTGCGTGCTGGGCGCACAGTCGCCGCAAGTTCTTCGAACTGGCGCGCCTGCGCAAAATGCCGATCGCGATCGAAGCGGTCGTGCGCATCGATGCGCTGTTCGCCATCGAACGCGAGATCAACGGTAAGACAGCGGCTGAGCGTCTTGCAGCGCGACGCGCGCGATCAAAACCGTTGGTCGACGACTTCGAGCAATGGCTGCGCGGCGAACGCAAAAAGCTGTCACCAAAAGGTTCGCTCGCGAAGGCCATCGGTTACACCTTCAATCATTGGAAGGCGTTCTCGCACTTCCTCGATGACGGCCGCATCTGCCTGTCGAACAACGCCGCCGAGCGCTCGATCCGCGGCATCGCGGTCGGCCGCCGCAATTGGACATTCTGCGGCTCCGATGCCGGTGGCCATCGCGCCGCGATCATGTTCACGCTGATCGAAACGGCAAAACTCTCGGACGTCGATCCCAAGGCATGGCTCGCCGACGTCCTCGCCCGCATCGCCGATCACCCGATGCAGCGCCTAGATGAGCTGCTGCCGTGGACCTGGAAGGCCGCGCGCAACGCCGCTGCGACACTCAGGGCTGTAGCCTGATCAGGCGACACTGACCGCGGCCTTCGCCGGATGCTTACGGTATGGGTGACTTCACACCACAGTCTCCCGCCCCGTCCCCCCCACTGCCAAACCACCGCAGGCGGCGCGGAGCACTTTCGTTCTCTGGCCGATGCGCAACGGAGCAGCATCGGCGCCGACCGGTCGGTTTTGGAGGAGGAGCGTCCGACGGCCACGCTTTGTTCACCAACCGGTAGGTTTCGGGTGTGGACCGTCCGGTGCCGCCGCGCGAGCCTGAGGCACCCACTTGACCCGTTGCGGACCCTATCCAGTTGCGGTGTGATCGGCGAATGTTTGGAAATCCGCCAGC
>JANYHP010000454.1 GCA_025359005.1 Hyphomicrobiaceae bacterium
CCGCAGAAAATCGAGATGCTCCAAGCCCCATTCGTGGACCTCCACCAGATCGTCAGCACCAGCGATCGTCGCCGCCAGCACCAGCAGCATGATCTCCGGCAGTGGAAAGACAACCTTGGCGCTCTGGCGCGGGTCCGCGAGCTTGGAAAAATGGCCGAGCAGAGGGATTTTGGCCGTTTTCTCCGGCTTTGCGAGGCCTTGGGACATGGGCACCTCCACTGATAAGGAAGCCCTCCATGAATCACACCGACTCACTCCTTGGGAAATCCTTTCTCAATTCCACAACCCGCTTTCTCAAGCGATCGCCCTGCGGGCCTGTGTCCGGGCAATAGCGTCGACGCGGCATCTGCGATACAATGACGAGCGACACGAATCATATGCGGACAGGCACGAACCACTGCATGCGAGGCCGAAAATCAAACTGCCGTGCCGATTGCGCCGCGCGCTCGCGTCATCGTGCGCACGTGCTGCGTGCGGTCATTTCATCGCTCCTGCTCGTCACTGTCCCCACTCCCGGCTTTGCCCAGACCATTCCCCCCGCGCCTGTCCCACCCGCCAAGGCCCTTGAAGCAGCCATGGCCCTCCAGCGCGGCGATCTCGACCAGGCCGTGCTCGCATACAATGCCGCGCTCGACGACACGTCGATCTCGAACGACCGCCGCGCGGTGCTTCTCACCGAACGCGGCGTCGCTTCCATGAAGCGCCGTAATTTCAAGGACGCGCTCGACGATTTTAACAAGGCAGCCAGCCTCTACCCGGAAAACGCGGCCATCTATGTCAATCGTGGCAGCCTGCTGCTGCTGCTTGGGCAAGCGCCGGACCAGACTCGCGAAGCCATCCGCGATTTCGGACGCGCGCTCGTGCTCTCACCATCGCTGGCCGCCGCCTTCGGCAATCGCGGCGCCGCGCACTTGAAGCTCGGCGCACACGATCAAGCGATCGCCGATTTCACCCGCGCCATCGAGTTGCAGCCGCAAAACCCAGCTGCCCTCAACGGCCGCGGCCGGGCGCGCTTGCTGGCCGGCCGCACACATGCCGCCATCCGCGATTTTACCCGCGCCGTCACCCTCAACCCAGGCTTCGCGCAAAGCTACCGCAACCGAGCAGAGGCCTACTCCCGCTTCCGCCAGTACACCGAAGCCGCCGAAGACCTGAGCCGCGCCCTGGCTTTCGACGCCCGCCGCGTGGACGACTACATCGCACGCGGCAGGGCCTACCTGGCGGCCGACAACGCAGCAGCGGCGCTGAACGATTTCACCAAAGTGGTCGAGCTCGATCCCAATGCGGTCGATGGTTACATCGGCATGGGTTTCGCCAAGGCCCGCGCCGACGCGACCGAGGATGCGCTGAACGATCTGTCGCGCGCGGTCGAGCTCGATCCGCGGTCGGCCAGCGCCTATGCCGTGCGGGCATGGATTTACAAAAAGCGCCTGCAGCCCGATCTTGGCGAGCGGGATGTGGAGCGAGCGCTGCGCCTGGAGCCCGTCAAGGCTGACGCCTTCTGGGCACAGGGAGAGCTGAACGAAGCGGCCGGCGACAAGGACGCCGCAGTTGCCGCCTATTCCCGCGCGCTTGGCCTCGACATCCACCATGCCGACGCACTCGCTGCCCTCTCGCGCCTGGGCTACGAGCCCCAGCAGCCTGAAACGCCGTTGCCTTCTGCGGGGTTGGAGGGCTGGAGAGTATCGGCAGCGGCCGACCAGTTCATCGCCACCAACCCGAATTACGTGGCGCTCCGCGTGCCACTTGAGATGCTCGGCACAGGTCAACCCAGGATCGTAGCCTTCGAGCGCATGAAGGCGCCGAACGCCGGTTTCGGAATTTTGCAATTCACATCCGGTTCGCTCCCCAACGCATCCGGCCCCGATCTGGCCGAGAGCGCCGCCATTCTCGATCTTAGTGCCAATACCGTGAT
This sequence comes from Hyphomicrobiaceae bacterium, assembly GCA_025359005.1. Lineage (GTDB taxonomy): Bacteria > Pseudomonadota > Alphaproteobacteria > Rhizobiales > Hyphomicrobiaceae > JABFRJ01. The sequence continues at coordinate 1,916 of JANYHP010000454.1, forward strand.
TGCAATGCCAGTGGCCAAGCTCGGCACGCGCACCGCGACCTACGGCTGGACCGAAAACAAGCTGACGATTTCCGGCGCCGACGGCCTGGTCGAAGCAATCATATTGCGCGGCAAATCCGAACCTAAGGACGGACGCGACAAGGAAAAAGAACGCGAGGTCGCCGCCGCCACGCCACGCAGCAGGCCCGAGCAGGGCGGACAGGCGGCCGGGCAACGCCAGACGTCATCGTCTGGCGGCGCGCCTGCCTGGAGCCCTTGGGCCCAGCAAGGGAACGCCACGCGCGACCACGCGCGCGCCACGCCTCCACTCAAGAAATCGAAGTCGCTCTTCGAACTTATTTTCGGCAATTGATCGCAACCGGCCGTCGCTTCTGTCAAAATCGCAGGAATGCCACGGCGCGCGCATCGGGGCCGCCTTTACACTGCCGCCACTTTTACACCGTGGCGGCAGTGACCGGGTGGCGCTTTGGAAGGGTCGGAGCCCCTGTCGATTAGGGTGTCGATTAGGGCTTGCGCATCCGAGGCGTTCCGCATAACTACAGCCGTGCGCGCGACTTGAGGTTGCCCGGATATCCCATGGTTAGGGGCCGTAGCTCAGCTGGGAGAGCGCTTGCATGGCTGTAGTTATGCGGAACGCCTCGGATGCGCAAGCCCTAATCGACACCCTAATCGACAGGGGCTCCGACCCTTCC
>JANYHP010000147.1 GCA_025359005.1 Hyphomicrobiaceae bacterium
CATCGAAGTCGCGGCGGCTCTCGATGATGCGTTTTTGGCCGAACAGCCGGTGGCGGTGTTGTTCTCGCAAAGTCTGATCGGTCGCAAAACTTGGTTGAAGTGAAAGACTCGGCTGAAGTGAAAGAATTGGGTGAAGTGACATGACGGCGCAGAAAAAAGGCGGTTCCAATCCGAATGCTCTCGACCGGCGCGCGGTCGTGCGTGCGTTGCTCGAAGAGCGCGGCGATCTGCTGGTGGTAACCGGGCTCGGCAGTTCATCGTATGATGCGATGGCGGCGGGCGACCATCCGCGTACGTTCTTCCTGTGGGGCGCCATGGGCGGCGCGGCGATGGTCGGTATGGGGCTGGCGCTGGCGCAGCCGAAATCGCACGTCGCCGTCATCACCGGCGACGGCGAGCAACTGATGGGGCTCGGCAGCTTCGCCACCATCGGCGCGCAGAAGATCAAGAACCTCACGATCGTGGTGCTTGATAATGCGCACTACGGCGAGACTGGGATGCAATCGAGCCATACGGGACTGGGCGTGGACCTCAATGGTGTGGCAACCGCATGTGGTTTTGCCTGGAGTACGCGGGTCACGGATATGGCCGGCGTCACGGCGCTGCGCGCGCGATTGCACAATCCGGCGGGGCCGGGTTTTGCGTCGGTACAGATCGCTGCGCAAGAAGCGCCGCGCGTGCTGCCGCCGCGTGATGGCGTGTTTCTCAAGACGCGCTTTCGGCAAAGCCTTGGCTTGGCGCCGATTTGAAGGCAAGATGCGGTTAGGAACTTCGAATATGGGCACGTTGCGGTCAAACCCATGTTCGGTCAAACCCATGTGCGGTCAAAGCCCTGGGTCTGAACGCGGTGTCTCCAATGCAGAAAAACTCAGGGAAACCAGCATGACCTTTTTTATCTCTCGCCGCGACGCGTTGAAATTTGCGGGCGGCCTTGCTGCGGCGGCAGCCACCGGGAGCAGCGCGTCCGCACAAGCCAAGTTCTTCCGCATCGGCACGGGCGGCACCGGCGGCACCTACTATCCGATCGGCGGGCTGATCGCGAATGCGATTACCACAGATACGCTGAATGCGAGTGCTGTGGCCACGAACGGATCGGTTGCCAACGTCAACGGCATCGTCGGCGGGTCCATGGAATCAGGCTTCTCGCAGGCGGACGTGAATTATTGGGCATACACCGGCACGGGTCTCTACGAGGGCAAGGCGAAGGTTGAGGAGTTGCGCGCGATCGCCAATCTCTATCCCGAGACGATCCACGTCATCTGCCGTAAGGGTCTCGGCGCCAAAACGGTGGCGGACCTGAAAGGCAAGCGTATCTCACTCGACGAGCCGGGATCGGGGTCGCTGGTCAACGCCCGGGCCATCCTCGGTGCGTTCGGGATCACCGAGAAAGACATCAAGCCCGACTATCTCAAGCAGCAGCAGTCAGTCGACAAGCTGAAGGACGGAACGCTGGATGTCTTTTTCCAGACCACCGGCTATCCGCAGGGCACGTTGACGGAATTAGCGTCGACGAACGGGTTCGATCTGCTAGCGATCGAAGGGGCGGAGGCTGAGACGCTGCGCAAACAGTTCACATTCTTTGCGGCTGATGAAATTCCAGAGGGGACCTACAAGGGCGTCGCCGGCGTGAAGACGCTGTCGGTGGGCGCGCAGTGGGTCACGTCGGCGAAGCTCGATGCCGATCTGGTCTATCAGGTGACGAAGGGGCTGTGGGGTGACAAGGCCCGGCAGACGCTGGATACGGGGCACGCCAAGGGCAAGGCAATCCAGAAGGCCAATGCTCTCGCCGGGCTCGGCATTCCGCTACATGCCGGTGCGGAGAAGTTCTACAAGGAAGCCGGGTTGATCAAGTAAACAGGCATTTTCGGGTATCATCGAACAGAGACGGGCCGTGCCGCGAGGCGCGGCTCGTTTCGGTTCCAGAGACGGGCTTAGACCGATAGGTCTGACCCCGCGTCGACTGTGAGCGGGTTGCACATGAGCGTTATCGATAACGAGAAATCCGCAGCCGAACTGGCGAAGCTGGAGGCGGAGCTCGACCCGGAGATGCAGTTCCGGCCGCTTGGGATGGTGGCTGGCTGGATCGTGGCGACGTTGTTGTTTGTGCTGTCGTGCTTCCACTACTACACGGCTGGGTTCGGACTGCTGCCAGAAGCGACGCATCGCGGCATTCACCTGGCGTTTGTGCTGGGGCTGATCTTCCTGGTGTTCCCGTTCGGGAAAATGCGGGTATCGGAAATTCCCGCGTCAAGCGTGCTGGCGCCACTCGGCGTGCCGCTGGTGGATTGGTTGCTGGCACTCGCTGCAGCGGTGTCGGCGCTCTATGTGCCCTGGGTGTTTCACGATCTGGTGTTCCGGCTGGGCAATCCCGATCCGACCGACTGGATCATGGGCACGATCATGATTGTGGTGATGCTGGAAGCGACGCGGCGCGCGGTGGGCGTGGCGCTGCCGGTCATCGCCATCGTTCTGATGATTTATGCCTATTTTGGACCGGGGCTTCCGGGCTTTCTCGCGCATCCTGGGAACACGTGGAAGAGCATCGTCAATCACCTGTATCTGACCAGCCAGGGCATCTACGGCATAGCCCTCGGCGTGGTGGCAACGTACGTGTTCCACTATGTGCTGTTCGGTGTGCTGGCGACGCGGATCGGGCTCGGGCGATTGTTCATCGATCTGGCGACGGCGCTGGCGGGGCGGTTCTCGGGCGGGCCGGCGAAGGTGTCGATCTTTGCGTCGGGGCTGTTCGGGATGATCTCGGGGTCGTCGATCGCCAACACGGTGACGGTGGGCTCACTGACCATCCCGATGATGATCCGCATCGGTTATCCCAAGCATTTTGCAGCTGCCGTCGAATCGACCGCGGCCACCGGCGGGCAGATCACGCCGCCGATCATGGGCGCTGCCGCCTTCCTGATGGTCGAATACCTGGGCCTGCCATACCAGACGATCATCTTGGCCGCGATCGTGCCGGCGTTCATGCATTTTTTCGGCGTGTTCTGTCAGGTGCACTTCGAGGCGAAAAAGCTCGGCATGCAGGGCATTCCGGTGGCGGACCTGCCGGAGTGGCGCAGCGTTCTCAAGCGTGACTGGCCGGCGGCGACGCCGTTGTTCGTGCTGCTGCTTGTCTTGTTTTCCGATTTCACGCCGTATCTGGCAGCGTTCTGGGGCATCACCTCGTGCGTGGTGATCGGGCTGACGAACAAGAACCCGATCGTGTCGGTGGGGCTGCTGGTGTCGATCATCGCGGCAATCGCTTTGGGTGTGCTGAACGAATGGTCCGGGCTGCTGCCGATCGTCGGTGTGGGCGCGGCGTTGAGTGCGTGGTGGACGTTGAAAGTGGACGGGGGCACGGCGAGGGCCGTCGATATCGCGGATGCGTTCGTGCTCGGGGCTAAATACGCGATCAGTGTGGGTGCGGCGGCCGCGACAGTGGGGATCATCGTCGGCATCGTCACCTTGACGGGCATCGGCTTCAAGCTGTCAGGGATCATCACGTCGGCGGCGGCGATTGCGGCGGGCGGCGTCGGCGCGCTGCTGCCGGTGGCGCTGTTCGACAGCTATGGGCTGACGCTGTTCTTCACGCTGGTGCTGACGGCGATCGTCTGCCTGCTGCTGGGGGCGGGGGTGCCGACGACGCCGACGTACATCATCATGGTGACGATCGCGCAGCCGGCGCTCGCCACGCTGGGGGTGGCGCCGCTGGTGTCGCATTTCTTTGTTTTCTATTACGGCGTGCTGGCGGACATCACGCCGCCGGTGGCGCTGGCGGCGTATGCAGGCGCGAGCATGGCGGGGGCCGATCCGTTCAAGACGGGCAACACGGCGTTTCGATTGGCGATGGCGAAAGCGCTGGTGCCGTTCGTGTTCGTCTATTCGCCGGCGATGCTACTGGTCACCAAGGGCTTCACGTGGCCGGTCTTCTTCGAGACGACGATCGGCTGCCTTATCGGCATCGTGATGCTGGCCGCGGCGCTGACGGGCTATGGGCTGGCGTTCATGCGGCGGTGGGAGCGGGCGCTGCTGTTCGTTGCCTCGGTGATGGTGATCAGCCCCCATCGCACGGCGACGCTGCTGGGGTTGGCGCTGGCGGTGCCGGTGGTGGTGCGACAGGTCATGCAGTGGCGAGCTGGCGCGGGGCAGGCCGTGCCGATGGCGCGTGTTTAGGCGCCGTCGGCATGTTTCGGCAACTTGACAAATGGCGCATTTGACGCGGAATCTGTGTCGTGCCGCGCTGGTGTTGGCGCAGGCTGGATATCACCGAGCGCGGGATCACACTTGTCGAGCGCGCCACGGCGGTCCTGAGATCATGCCCGGCGAACTCCGGGCGGGAACTGGACCTTCCGATGATGCGCACTCAAATTACTTTTGTGTTGAATGGCACGGTGCAGCGCGTTGCTGGGATCTCGCCGACAACGACGCTGTTGCAATGGCTGAGACGTTCGAGGCGGCTGACGGGCAGCAAAGAAGGGTGCGCGGAGGGTGACTGCGGCGCGTGCACGGTGGTGGTGGGCACACTGGCGCAGGATGGCGTGCACTACGAAGCGATCAACGCCTGCATTCAGTTTCTGCCGATGCTGGAAGGCAAATCGGTGACCACCGTCGAGGGCGTCGCGTCGGCGGATGGTGCGCTGCATCCGTGCCAACAGGCGTTGGTCGAATGTCATGGATCGCAGTGCGGGTTCTGCACGCCGGGGTTCGTGATGTCGCTCTATGCGCTCTATCTCGAGCAGGCCGCCGCGCCGGATGATATCGACAGTGTGCTGGCGGGCAACTTGTGCCGGTGCACGGGGTATGGGCCGATCGTTGCGGCGGCGCGGCGCATGTACGAGCTGCCGCGGCCGACTGGCGAGGGTGAGCGCCGCACATGCGAATCCGAACTCCTCAAATCCCTTGCGCACGAGGAGTCCATCGAGATTGCCGGCGACGGGCGACGCATGCTGCTGCCGGCAACGGAAGACGAATTGGCGCAGGCGTATCTTGCCAACCCCAATGCGACGCTGATTGCGGGTGCAACGGACGTGGGGCTGTGGGTGACCAAGCAAGATCGACCGTTGCCGTTGACGATCCATTTGGGGCGCGTGCGCGACTTTGCGCTGACACGCGAAAGCGGCGAGGCGTTGCAGATTGGCGCGGGTGTGACGCATGCGATGGCGGCATCGGTGTTCAATGCGCGCGCCCCGACGCTCGCTGAGTTATGGCGGCGTTTCGCGGGCTTGCAGGTGCGCAATGCGGGCACGGTGGGCGGCAATATCGCCAACGGCTCGCCCATCGGGGATCTTGCGCCGGCCTTGATTGCCCTGGGCGCGCGCGTGCACTTGCGGCGTGGCGACGAGCGGCGCGGCTTGGCGCTGGAGAATTTCTTTGTCGGTTCTGGCAAACAGGACCGGCGGCCAGGAGAGTTCGTTGTCCGTCTCGACGTGCCGGAGATGAGCCTCACAGACCTGCAGATCTACAAAGTGTCGAAGCGGTTCGACGATGATATCTCGGCGGTGTGTGGGGCCTTTGTTATTGCGGTGGACGGCGGAAAAGTGGTGCGTGCGCGCATCGCATTCGGTGGCATGGCGGCGACGCCGAAGCGTGCGCGGGCGGTGGAGGTGGCGCTGATTGGCCGGCCGTGGACACGGGCGACGATCGATGGGGCGCTGCCGGCGTTCGCGACCGACTTCGCGCCGATCAGCGACGCTCGGGCGTCGGCCGACTATCGGATGCAGGTGGCGCAAAATCTGCTGGTGCGGGCGTTTGTTGAGCGCACGGCGACGGAGACGGTGACGCGGCTGGCGGGTCATGCGGCGCTTGCGATCGGAGCGCGGTGATGGACACGCTCGGCCATGCAGCACGGACGGTGATCGACGGCGGGGTCGCGCAATCGCTACAGCACGACAGCGCGACGAAGCACGTCACAGGGCAAGCCATTTACGTCGACGATATTGCGACGCCGCCGGGCACGCTGGAGGTTTACATCGCGATGAGCGCGCGGGCGCATGCGCGCGTGACGGCGTTGGACGTGAGCGCGGTTCGGACGGCGTCGGGCGTCGTGGCGGTGCTGACGGCCAAGGATATTCCAGGCGTCAACGATATCGCGCCGACGCCGACGCACGACGATCCGCTGTTTGCCGACGGGCTGGTGCAATACGTGGGGCAATCGCTGTTCGCGGTGGTGGCTGAGACTGTGCAGGCCGCGCGAGCGGCGGCGAAGCTGGCGGCTGTCGTTTACGAAAATTTGCCGGCGGTGATCACGATTACGCAGGCTTTGGCGGCGAAATCGTATCTGGAGGCGCCGTATGTGATGGCGCGCGACTGGACGGACGCGGCCTTGGCCAGTGCGCCGCGCACGCTCACGGGCCGCATGGACATCGGCGGGCAGGAGCACTTCTATCTCGAAGGGCAGGCGGCGCTGGCTGTTCCGGGCGAAGATGGCGATGTGGTCGTGCACTGCTCGTCGCAACATCCGAGCGAAATCCAGCATACTGTGGCGCATGTGCTCGGCGTTGCGCGCCATTGTGTGACGGTCGAAGTGCGACGCATGGGCGGCGGCTTCGGTGGCAAGGAGAGCCAGGGCAATCTGCCGGCGGCGGCGGCGGCACTGGCCGCGCGCGTGACGGGGCGGCCGGTCAAATGCGTCTATGATCGCGATGACGATTTTCTGCTGACGGGCAAGCGGCATGATGCGCGGATCGACTATACGGTGGGCTTTGACAACGACGGGCGCTTGCTGGCGCTGGATGTGACGCAGGCTATCCGCTGCGGGATGAGTTTCGATCTGTCGCAGCCGATCGCCGACCGGGCGATGTTTCACGCCGACAACTGCTATTTCCTGCCGGCGGTGCGGATCACGTCGTTGCGGCTGAAAACTCACACGCAGTCGAACACGGCGTTTCGCGGCTTCGGCGGACCGCAGGGCATGCTGGGGATGGAGCGCATCATCGAGGACGTGGCGGCGACGCTGGGGCTCGATCCGCTGGAGGTGCGGCGGCGCAATTTCTATCCGCACATGAATCGATCGGAGCCGGCGCGCGCGATGACGCCGTTTCATATGCCTGTCGAGGACTGCATCATCCAGGATATCGTCGATGAGTTGGTGGTGTCGTCGGACTATGTGCGGCGACGTGCGGACATCCGCGCGTGGAATGCGGCGCATGCGATCATCAAGCGGGGCATTGCGTTGACGCCGGTGCGGTTCGGCATTTCGTTCACCAAGACGTTTCTCAATCAAGCGGGCGCGCTGGTGCATGTGTATGCCGACGGTTCCATCCAACTCAATCACGGCGGCACGGAGATGGGGCAGGGGCTCAACACCAAGATCGCCCAGGTGGTGGCGGAGACCTTCCAGGTGGATGTGGCGCGCGTGAAGATCACGGCGACGGATACGAGCAAAGTGCCGAACACGTCGGCGACGGCGGCGTCGTCGGGCAGCGATCTGAACGGCATGGCGGCGCAGGCGGCGGCGGAGACGATCAAGGCGCGGCTGGTGGCGTTTCTCGCCGCGCGCGAGGGCGTGGCGGCCACGGCGGTGCAATTCAAGGCAGACGGCGTGCACGCCGAGCGCCATGTACTGGCGTTTGCGGACGTGGCGCGCGACGCGCACATGGCGCGGGTGTCGCTATCGTCGACGGGGTTTTATGCGACGCCGAAGGTGGAATGGGACCGGGAGACGATGCGCGGGCGGCCGTTCTTTTATTTCTCCTATGGGGCGGCGGTGTCGGAGGTGGCGATCGATACGCTGACCGGGGAAAACCGCATACTGCGCACGGACATTCTGCACGACGTGGGACGTTCGCTGAACCCGGCGCTCGACCGGGGGCAGATCGAGGGCGGGTTCGTGCAGGGGGCCGGG
>JANYHP010000466.1 GCA_025359005.1 Hyphomicrobiaceae bacterium
GGTGAAGTCGTGGCCAAGGGCGGCGAGAAGATCACCGCCAAACGCGCGCGCGATCTCGGCACCGAGGGCCTCAAGGAGGTTCTGATCTCCGCCGAGGATCTCGCGGGCAAATACCTCGCCGAAGACATCGTCAACATGGAAAACGGCCAGATCTGGGGCGAGGCCGGCGCCGAAATCGACGAAAAATTGATCGAGGTACTGCACGAAGCCAAGATCCGGGAATTCAAGATCCTCGACATCGACCACGTCTCGGTCGGCGCGTTCATCCGCAACACGCTCAACGTCGACAAGAATTCGAGCCAGGACGAAGCGCTGATGGACATCTACCGGGTGATGCGCCCGGGCGAGCCGCCGACGCGTGAAGCCGCGACAGCGATGTTCAAAAGCCTGTTCTTCGACGGCGAGCGCTACGATCTCTCGGCCGTCGGCCGCGTGAAGATGAACATGCGCCTCGATCTCAAGGCCGAGGACACCGTGCGCGTGCTGCGCCAGGAAGACATCCTCGCCGTCATCAAGACGCTCGTCGATCTGCGCGACGGCAAGGGGCAGATCGACGACATCGACCATCTCGGCAACCGCCGCGTCCGCTCGGTCGGCGAACTGATGGAGAACCAGTATCGCGTCGGCCTGCTCCGCATGGAGCGCGCCATCAAGGAACGCATGAGTTCCGTCGACATCGACACCGTGATGCCGCAGGACCTGATCAACGCCAAGCCGGCGGCCGCCGCCGTGCGCGAATTCTTCGGCTCGTCGCAGCTCAGCCAGTTCATGGACCAGACCAACCCGCTCTCCGAGATCACGCACAAGCGGCGCCTCTCGGCCTTGGGCCCGGGTGGTCTGACGCGTGAGCGTGCCGGCTTCGAGGTGCGCGACGTGCATCCGACGCATTATGGCCGCATCTGCCCGATCGAGACGCCGGAAGGCCCGAATATCGGCCTCATCAACTCGCTCGCCACGTTCGCGCGCGTCAACAAGTACGGCTTCATCGAAAGCCCCTACCGCAAGGTCAAGGACAGCAAGCTCACCAACGAAGTGCTTTATCTCTCCGCCATGGAAGAAATGCGGCACACGGTGGCGCAGGCCAACGCGGCCGTCGATGACAAGGGCCGCCTCACCGGCGACCTCGTCACCGTGCGTCACAATGGCGACGTGTTCCTCACCTCGCCCGACAAGGTCGATTACATCGACGTGTCGCCCAAACAGCTCGTCTCCGTCGCCGCCGCGCTCATCCCGTTCCTCGAGAACGACGACGCCAACCGCGCGCTGATGGGCTCCAACATGCAGCGCCAGGCCGTGCCGCTGATCCGCGCCGAGGCGCCGCTCGTCGGCACCGGCATGGAAGAAATCGTCGCGCGCGATTCGGGCGCGGCCATTGCGGCCCGCCGCACCGGCGTCATCGACCAGGTGGACGCAACGCGTATCGTCATCCGCGCCACCGAGGAAACCGATCCCTCCAAGCCCGGCGTCGATATCTATCGCCTGCGCAAGTTCCAGCGCTCCAACCAGAACACGTGCATCAACCAGCGTCCGTTGGTCACCGTGGGCGAGCACATCAAGGCCGGCGAGATCATCGCCGACGGTCCCTCGACCGATCTCGGCGATCTGGCGCTCGGCAAGAACGTGCTCGTCGCGTTCATGCCGTGGATGGGCTACAATTTCGAAGACTCGATCCTCATGAGCGAGCGGGTCGTCAGCCAGGATATCTTCACCTCGATCCACATCGAGGAATTCGAGGTGATGGCGCGCGACACCAAGCTCGGCCCTGAGGAAATCACGCGCGACATTCCGAACGTGTCGGAAGAAGCACTGAAGAATCTCGACGAAGCCGGCATCGTCTATATCGGCGCCGAAGTGAACCCGGGCGACATCCTCGTCGGCAAGATCACGCCGAAGGGTGAAAGCCCGATGACGCCGGAAGAAAAGCTGCTGCGCGCCATCTTCGGCGAAAAGGCGTCCGACGTGCGCGACACGTCGCTACGGTTGCCGCCTGGCGTGTCGGGCACGATCGTCGAAGTGCGCGTCTTCAATCGCCACGGCGTCGACAAGGACGAGCGTGCGATGGCCATCGAGCGCGAGGAAATTGAGCGCCTCGCCAAGGACCGCGACGACGAGTTGCAGATCCTTGACCGCAACGTCTATGCCCGCCTCAAGGTGGCGCTGATGGGCAAGTCGGTATCGAAGGGGCCGAAGGGCGCCCGCAAGGGCACCGACATCAACGAGGAAATCCTCGCTGACATCCCACGCAGCCAATGGTGGGAAATCGGCCTCTCGGACGAGAAAGCGATGGCCGAAGTCGAGGCCATCCAGAAGCAGTACGAAGAAGCCAAGAAGGGCCTCGAGCGCCGCTTCGTCGACAAGGTCGACAAGCTGCAGCGTGGCGACGAACTGCTTCCGGGCGTCATGAAGATGGTCAAGGTCTTCGTCGCCGTGAAGCGCAAGATCCAGCCGGGCGACAAGATGGCCGGCCGCCACGGCAACAAGGGCGTGGTCTCCATGATTGTGCCGTGCGAGGACATGCCGTTCCTGGAAGACGGGACCCACGTCGACGTGGTGCTCAACCCGCTCGGCGTGCCGAGCCGCATGAACGTCGGCCAGATCCTGGAGACCCATCTCGGCTGGGCCTGCCGCGGTCTCGGCCGCGCTATCGACGACGCGTTGGAGAAGTGGCACGCCACCCACGACGCCAAGGCGCTGCGCGAAAAGATGGGCCAGATCTACGGCGATCAATCCGGCGTCATCAAGCTGAAGGATGAGCAACTCATTGCACTCGGCCAGAAGATGACGAACGGCGTGCCCATCGCGACCCCGGTGTTCGATGGAGCCCGCGAGAAGGACATCGTCGACATGCTGAAGCTGGCGGGGTTTGACGGCAGCGGCCAGGTGACGCTGTTCGACGGCCGCACCGGAGAGCCGTTCGATCGCAAGGTGACGGTGGGCTACAAGTACATCCTCAAGCTCCACCACTTGGTCGACGACAAGATCCACGCCCGTTCGATCGGCCCCTACAGCCTCGTCACGCAGCAGCCGTTGGGCGGCAAGGCGCAGTTCGGCGGTCAGCGCTTCGGCGAAATGGAAGTCTGGGCGCTCGAAGCTTACGGTGCCGCTTACACGCTGCAGGAAATGCTGACCGTGAAGTCGGACGACGTGGCCGGCCGCACCAAGGTCTACGAAAGCATCGTACGCGGCGACGACGCGTTCGAGGCGGGCATCCCCGAGAGCTTCAACGTGCTCGTCAAGGAAATGCGCGCCCTCGGCCTCAACGTCGACCTCGTCAATTCGGAGGCGACAGAAGCGCCACCGATCGTCGAGCGTCCCGCCCTGCCTCTGCCGCCCGCCGCGGCCGAGTGACCTCACTACTCGGGTGGCCCGTCGCCAAGCGACAGGCCGCCTGAGCGAACTTCAGACATGCGCGTGGATCAACCGACGCCGCGCCGGAACCGCTTGAATTAGCCCTTCGCGATCCGGTACGCGCCGCGCCCAGGAGAGACCCGATGAACGAGATCACGAACCTGTTCAAGCAGACAGTGGCCGCCCCCACGTTCGATCGCATCCGCATCACGATCGGAAGCCCCGAGGACATCCAGTCCTGGTCGTTCGGCGAAATCAAGAAGCCTGAGACGATCAACTACCGCACGTTCAAGCCCGAACGCGACGGCCTGTTCTGCGCGCGCATCTTCGGTCCGATCAAGGACTACGAGTGCCTGTGCGGCAAGTACAAGCGGATGAAGTACAAGGGCCTGATCTGCGAAAAGTGCGGCGTCGAAGTCACGTTGGCCAAAGTGCGCCGCGAGCGCATGGGCCATATCGAGTTGGCCGCGCCCGTCGCGCACATCTGGTTCCTGAAATCGCTGCCATCGCGCATCGGCCTGCTCTTGGACATGACGCTGAAGGATCTCGAGCGCGTTCTCTATTTCGAGAACTACATCGTGCTGGAGCCGGGCGTCTCCCCGTTCAAGGAGAAGCAGCTCCTGTCCGAGGACCAGTACAACGCAGCGATCGAGGAGCACGGCCCCGACAGCTTCACGGCCGGCATCGGCGCCGAGGCCATTCGCGAGCTCATGATCTCCATGGATCTCGCCAAGATTCGGGACGACATCCGCCAGGAGATCGTCGAGGCGACAACCGAACTTAAACCGAAAAAGCTCGCCAAGCGGCTTAAGGTCATCGAGGCGCAGGCGATTGACGGCGGCATAGACGGTCTCGTCATCGAAGTGCGAGGCGTC
>JANYHP010000472.1 GCA_025359005.1 Hyphomicrobiaceae bacterium
CGCTCGCTGGCCCAATCGGTCGCCGTGCCGCCGGGCACCGCCGGCGCCTGCTCCGATCCGACGCTGGCCCAGCGCCTCATCCAGGCCGCTGACCAGGCCGAGCAACCGGCTCAATTGAAGCTGCGCGAAGCCGTCTTCAACGAAGGCCCGGCCGGCGTCGCCAACGCCGTCAAGAACCTTTGGAAGAACATCGGCGCCTATATCTCGAGCATGACCAGCTACATCTTCACCGGCCGCGCCAAGGGCTCCACCAGCGAGGGCGAGCCCATCACCGGCCGTGACCTCATCGCGCTGCTCGCCACCATCGGCATCGACTTAGGCCTGCTCGCACTCGCCGCCATCAATCCCGAAAAAGAGCCGCCGCCCTTCAAGCCCTCCGGCACCCTCATCCGCCAGATCAACGAAGCCATCGAGACCGCCATCGCGCGCGCCCCCGGCGCCGACCTCGAATGGGTGCGCCGTCACTTCGTCCACCACCACTCCGCGTCCTATCTGGTCGCGCCCAATCTCTACGCGGTCGATCCCGGCAGCCCCGACGAGAGCTCCAAGGCACTCGCCATGAACCAGCTGGCCGGTGTGCTCAACGATCTCGAACTCGTCCGCTGGCCGACACCAAAAGAGCTGAAAGGCCTGCGCGAGGAAGAGAGCGTGCGCTCCGGCACCGACCTGACCGAGATCCGCAAGAAATTCGCCGAAACACAGGGCATCAAGGAAGGCGCCGAAACCGGTAGCCCCAACATCCTTCGCAATCACGGCCTGTTCTCCAAGGCCGAGCGCGCCTTGCAGATCGCCGGCTGGAGCGAGCGCGCCCGCAACGACGTCGAGATCTTCAAGCTCGTCAGCGCCGAAGGCCTCACGCCCCTGCTGATGGTGCTAAGCGAAGCCCAGGGCCGTCCCCAAACTCACCGGCCCGACGCCGCCCCCGCCACTCTGGCCCTGCCCAAACCCGCCGGCCCGTAGGGCGGGTTAGCGCAGCGTAACCCGCCTCCCCAAGCGCCGGAGGACGCGGCAGCAAAGCCAAAGGGCTCTGCCCTTTGAACCCGCAAAAGGGCATAGCCCTTTTGAAACCCGTTTGGGCTGGGCGTGGTAACTGCGGAGCAAAATTGGGGCGACTGCGGCCCTCAAGCCGTCGGCGGATGCAATTGCGCCAGCGCCTTGGAAATGTCCGATAGCGTCACGGCCAGCTTGTCCGACACCCCTTGCGTGTGCATGCCGTCATCGGACGCGGCAAGCTGCTGCAGAACGGTCATCCGCCATCGTTCCAGCGTGCCGATCTTCTCGCCCCGCGTCAGCATCACCTCGCCGACGATATCGAGCGGCGACTGGAACACGCTTTCGGGGCTCTGCTTCGCCATCGTCGGATTGATGCTGCCGATTTCGCTCATGTCGTCTCCGAAAATCTGCTGTGAACACGGGCACGCGCACGTACGACACACGAAGCACACGGGACACGACCGCAAACTCACCCGACGCCAAACCAGTCCCGACACTCCGCGCAAATGAAACGACCCCGTTTTGCACGATGCCCAGCGCAACTGCGACAAAAGTGCAGCAATTTCGTGGCATCCTGCAATGGCGAATGCAACGCGGCACCGATTGCCGCAACTGTCATTGACGGAGCGCCGGAATGGTGATGCAAAGCAACATGGATGGTGTTGCCTCAAAACCGCGACTTGGCCGTGCGTTGGTGCTCAGCTTGCCCAACGTGCTGACCTACATGCGCATTCTGGCCGTGCCCGCCGTCGTCGCCTGCCTCTATGGCGGCGCGTCCGACGGGGCCCGCTGGTTCGCGCTCGTCCTTTACGTGGCCGCCTGCATAACCGACTGGCTCGACGGCTATCTGGCGCGCGTCTGGCAACAGCAATCCGATCTTGGCCGCATGCTCGACCCCATCGCCGACAAACTGCTGGTGGGCGCAACCCTGCTGGTGCTCACCTCGGACCGGACCATTTCCGGCCTCGCGCTATGGGCCGCCGTCGTTATCCTGTGCCGCGAAATCCTGGTGTCGGGCTTGCGTGAATATCTCGCCGAACTCAACGTCAAGATCCACGTCACCCAACTCGCCAAGTGGAAGACCACCTTGCAGATGATCGCGCTCGGTGTGCTGATCGCAGGGCCGGCCGGCGACCGCGTGATCGCGCATACCTCGGAAACCGGGCTGGTTCTGCTCTGGGTCGCCGCCGGCCTTACCCTGGTCACCGGCTACGATTACCTCAAGGCCGCCGTCCGCCACGCCATCGACCAATAGGCCCACGCCGCATGACTATTCGCCTGCTCTATTTTGCCTGGGTGCGCGAGAAGCTCGGCCGCTCGGAAGAGATCGTGACGCTGCCGCCGGAGATCACGCGCGTTGATGCCCTCATGGCTTGGCTCGCCGGGCGCGACGACGTCCACGCCGACGTCTTTGGCCGCCCCGGCGTCATCCGAGCCGCCATCGACCAGGTCCACGCGCAGCCCTCCGCGTCTATCGCCGGCGCCCGCGAGATCGCGTTTTTCCCACCCGTCACCGGGGGCTGAGACCATGGCCGTCCGCGTCGCCACCGCCGACTTCGACGTGAGTGCGGAAATCGCCGCGCTCACCGCCGGTCGCACCGACATCGGCGCCGTCGTCACCTTCACCGGCCTCGTCCGCGGCGAGGCGCACGGCAAGTCGCTTGCGTCCATGACGCTCGAGCACTACCCCGGCATGACCGAAGCCGAACTCGCCCGCATCGAAACCGAAGCGCACGCCCGCTGGCCCTTGCAAGCCAGCCTGATCGTCCACCGGATCGGCCCATTGGCACCCGGCGATGCCATCGTGCTGGTGGTCGCGGCGTCGGCACACCGCCACGCAGCCTTCGAAGCCGCAGCATTTCTGATGGACTACCTCAAGACCCGCGCGCCGTTCTGGAAAAAGGAAACCGCCACCGACGGCACCGGCGGCTGGGTCGACGCCCGCGACAGCGACACCTCAGCCGAACAGAAATGGCAGGCCGGGCAGTAGCGTTCCGCCACACCCGACAAAGTCTGTTTTCTCGTCATGCCGGCGAAGGCCGGCGCCCATGACAGAGTCCTCGTCACACACCTTGCCATGCGTCGCGCATCCGCTCGCCGTCACGGCTCGTCCGGCCACGGCGGCGCTTCGGTGCGGATGGCCCAACGCAGGCGCGCCGAACGGGCACGCGGGTTGCGCGCGGTCTCGGCCTCGCCGGGGGAAATGGCACGCGCCACCTCCAGCCGGAACGACGGGGCGGGGCCGCTCGCCTCCGCGGCTGGGCCGAGCACCGCCGGTCCGTGCCGCGAGCCCTGTGGCACCCGGCCGGCACGCGTGCGCAGGAAGTCCTTGACGATGCGGTCTTCGAGCGAGTGGAACGTCACGACGGCCAGCCGCCCGCCCGGCCGCAACAGCCGCTCGGCGCCCGCCAACCCGCGCCGCAATTCTCCAAGCTCGTCGTTGACGTGGATGCGCAGCGCCTGGAACGTGCGTGTGGCGGCGTGACGGCCATCGATCTTCGGCGTCTTGAGCACACGGCACACCAGATCAGCCAGCTGCTTGGTGCGCGTGAACGGCGTCTTGGCCCGGTCCATGACGATGGCCTTGGCGATCGGCCGCGACCGCCGTTCCTCGCCCAGGGAATAGAGAATATCAGCCAGCGGCTCGGCTTCCAGCGTATTGACCACGTCGGCCGCCGATGGCCCTGCATGCGGCCCCGATTGCGACATGCGCATATCGAGCGGGCCATCGTGCTGGAACGAAAAGCCGCGTTCGGGCTGATCCAACTGCATCGACGAAACGCCGATATCGAGCACGACGCCATCGACGAGCAGGCCATCAGCACGCTCGGCCTCCCGCACGGCCACCGCCATCGTCCCGAACGGCGCACCGACCAGCGTCAAGCGCCCCGCATAGGTCGCGACCATCTCGGACGCGGCCGCAATCACGGTCGGGTCGCGATCGAGCGCCACCACGCGGCAGGCGGCCGCATCGAGAATGGCGGCGCTATAGCCACCGGCACCGAACGTGCCATCGACAAACACCTGCCCACCAGCAGGCGCGAGGGCATCCAGCACTTCAGCCAGCAGAACAGGGACGTGCCGGCGCGTGGCAGCGCTGCCGGACCGCTCTGGCGGTTGTGTCGGGTCGGATTTCATCGTGGCGCTTTTGCCCCAACCGGCGCTTGGCCGCCAGAGGCATCATCCGCACATGCGGAGCAGCCGTTCAGTGCGGCCCGTGCGCGCAACTCTTCGGCTTTTTTGCCCGCCCCCGGCCGGAGCCGCCCGCCGTACGCTGCCGACCGGCCCTGACGCTGGCGAGCAAGGCTGTCGATCGTGACTTCGGCGTTTCGGCCGGCGAGGATGCAAATGCCTTGAGAAACGTCGACGCACCCGTCGCCAGCGTCAGGGCCGGTCGGCAGCGTACGGCGGGCGGCTCCGGCCGGGGGCGGGCAAAAAAGCCGAAGAGTTGCGCGCACGGGCCGCACTGAACGG
>JANYHP010000529.1 GCA_025359005.1 Hyphomicrobiaceae bacterium
GCTGGCGCCCAGGAAATCATCACTCACGGCACTTTTTCCTACGGTCGCGGCGCCAGGCCCGTGGCCGCCATCGACGCCATTCTCTCCAAGGACATCGTATGACCGGACGCCTCTCGGGAAAAGTTGCTTTCTGTACAGCCTCCGGCGCCGGCATCGGCCGCGCCACGGCCATCGCGATGGCGCGCGAAGGTGCCCGCGTCATCGCCACCGATATCGACCTTGGCGCCCTCAAGGGCCTGCGCGAGGAGGGCATCGCCGAAACCCACATCATCGACGTGCGGAACACCAAGTCGGTCGAAGACGCCGCCAAGAAGATCGGCGCCATCGATATTCTGTTCAACGCCGCGGGCTTCGTGCATGCCGGCAGCGTGCTGGAATGCTCGGAGGCCGACTGGGATTTTTCCTTCGACCTCAACGTGAAATCCATGCACCGCACGATACGCGCCTTCGTGCCCGGCATGCTGGCGCGGGCCGCCGAGAAGAAGTCATCCGCCTCCATCGTCAACATCGCGTCGGGGGCGGGCTCCGTGCGCGGCATCCCCAATCGCTACGTCTACGGCGCCACCAAGGCCGCCGTCATCGGGCTCAGCAAGGCTGTGGCTGCGGACTTCATCCGCCGCGGCGTTCGTTGCAATGCCGTCTGTCCCGGCACCGTGCAATCGCCGTCGCTGGATGCCCGCATCGCCGCTCAGGCTAAAGAACTTGGCAAATCGGACGACGAGGTGCGCCAGATGTTCGTCGACCGCCAGCCCATGGGGCGGCTTGGGACGGCTGAAGAAATCGCTGCCATCGTCGTCTACCTCGCCTCCGACGAGGCTGCGTTCACGACCGGGCAGACGTTCCTCGTCGACGGCGGTTTTGCCCTGTGATGCCCGGGACGACCCCACCATCCCAGCCAGTGGCATCGGCTCCGGCGCCGCGCCTGCGGCCCGCGCCCATTTGCTTTCGACGGGCTGGTGCTGTCGATCGGGCGCCCATCCAGGCGCTGCAGGAGGCCGCCTACAGCCGAGAGCGTCCGCTTGGTCTTGAACCGCCGCCGTTGAAGGCGGACTACGGTGAGATCGTGGCGCGCATGGAAGTGTGGCTGGCCGAGGAGCGCGATATGCTGCGCGGCGTGCTGATCCTCGATGTGCGCGCCGATGACCTGCTGATCTGGTCGATCGCCGCAGCCCCTGACGCGCGCGGCCAGGGCCTCGGCCAGATCATGCTGGATGCGGCTGAGGTGCGCGCCGAGCAACTGGGGCGTCGCATCATCCGTCTCGATACCGGCGCCGTACAGCAGACGCTGGTCGGCTGGTACGGTCGCCACGGCTACGAGATCGAGGCGCGCGAGACGGTGGGTGATCATCCCATAACGCACATGATCAAGCGCCTCGCGGTGCCGAAGGGGCGGTGAGGTGTCGCGCCCCGACTTGCCAGTTGAGCCTGCCGCACCAAAGCCCATCTTGGGTGGCGCGGCGGCCACGGAGCGAACCGAACGGGTCCAGGGGCTCGCCCCTGGTTGGAGAGCACGAGAGGCGAATAGCCTCTCGTAGTTCACCCAAAGGGTGAAATGGTGCATGCGCCACGCCGTCGCGATTAAGGAACCTCAAACTCATGCCAACCTATCCCCTCGACACCCAGATCCCGCGCGAGATCGATGCTGCAACCGGGCTGCTCACCGGCCCGCGCCTGGCCGATATTTCGCCCGCCCCGCGGCCGCAGCGCGTCACGCTGGACGGCCGCACCTGCCGGCTCGAACCGCTCGACCCTGCGCGCCACGGTGACGAACTGTTCGCGGCCTCGACCCCGCCCGACGCGGCGCAGCGCTTTCTCTATCTCTTCGAGGAGCCACCGGCGAACCGCGCCGAGTTCCAGGCGTGGCTGGAGAAAGTTGCGGCCGGCGCCGATCCGCTGTTTTTTGCTGTGATCGACAAGCGAACCGGCCGGGTGGAGGGCCGGCAGACGCTGATGCGCATCGATCCCGCCAATCGCGTCATCGAGACCGGCAGCATCTATTGGGGGCCGGCGATCTCACGCTCGACGGTCACGACCGAAGCCAATTACTTGTTCGCGAAGTATGTATTCGATGCGCTCGGCTATCGCCGGTTCGAATGGAAATGCAACGCGCTCAATGCGCCCTCGCGGGCGGCGGCCGAGCGCTTCGGCTTTACCTACGAAGGCCACTTTCGCCGCGCCGTGATCATCAAGGGTCGCACGCGCGATACCTCTTGGTATTCGATGATCGGCGAAGAGTGGCCGCGCCTGCGCTCAGCCTACGAAAGCTGGCTCGCGCCGGAGAACTTCGACGCCCAAGGCCGCCAGAAGCGGCGGTTGCAGGAATTTATGGGAGGGTGATCGATGGCCGATCTTGCCCCGCGCCGCGCCGACCCGCGCGATTTCGACGGCATCGTCGCCGTCCAGCGGGCGTCCTACGCCCGCAATGAAGCCATTTTGGGCGTCGTGCCAATCCCGTTGCAGGCTGATTACGCCGCTGTGCTGGCAACATCGGAGGTCTGGTGCCTTGGGCCGGTCGGCGCGCCTGCGGCCGTCCTGATCCTCGAGCCCCATGCTGATCACCTGCTGATCTGGTCGATTGCCGCAGATCCCGCCCAGCAGGGCCAGGGACAAGGCCGACACTTGCTGGCCTTCGCCGAGACGCGCGCCCGTGAACTCGGGCTCGCGCAGGTGCGCCTCTACACCGGCACGCTCCTGGTCGATAACGTCGCCTGGTACGACCGCCATGGCTTTGTCGTTGATCGGGTCGAGCAACGCCCCGACCGCTCGGTCACGCACATGTCAAAGTCACTTGTCCAAGCCGCTGTCCAAGCCACCCGGGTCGGATGACTTGGGGGAACGCCGCGGGTCTCGACCTCGGTGAGATCGTGCGTACCTGGATCGTGGCCGCGTTCGCCATGATCACCCCGCCTTGCCGACCGTGCTCGGATCGAGCATCCGGTGCATGTGAACGATGAAATAGCGCGTGTGGGCGTTGTCGACGGTTTTTTGTGCGGCGGCCTTCCAGGCCCGGTACGCCTCCGCATAGTTGGGATAAATGCCGATGATGTCGAGCTTGGCGACATCGGCAAATTCGACCCCGTCCAGGCTCGTCAACTCGCCGCCGAACACCAGATGCAGCAATTGCTTGGACGTGCGCTCGGCGGATTGGGAGGCCTGCGGCTGGCTGCTTGTTCCTGATGTGGTCATGCGATCGAACCTTTGGAATTTTTCCCGACAAGACTCAGAATACGCGGGATTTGACGCAATTCGAGACGCTACCAGCGGTTGCTTAAGTGGCTCTTTACGGTCCCGTTAAGCGGGCGGGAAGTGGTTTGTGCGACTATCATTGAGAACAAGCCACGTAGATGGCTCAAGGGTTGACAGGCCCCAAGGGAGTTGACGGGG
>JANYHP010000530.1 GCA_025359005.1 Hyphomicrobiaceae bacterium
TGTTTAACCGCGCGGCCATCGAACCCAAGATCGTGCGGCTGGCCGCCTATCTTGGCCTGTCGCCGACGTTCGATGCATTCCTGACCTGGGTGCTCGATCTGCGGGCCGAACTCAAGGTGCCGCACACGCTCGCCGGCCTCGGCGTCGACGACAAGAAGTTCGAACTCATGAGCGCGATGGCGCCCAAGGACCCCACCGCCGGCGGCAACCCCGTGCCCCTCGATCAAGCCACCGCCCTCACCCTCTATCGCCAGGCGCTCGCTGGCCAACTCGGGTGAGTGCAAAAGGCGATGGTGGGCCTGCCCGGACTTGAACCGGGAACCGGACGGTTATGAGCCGTCAGCTCTAACCATTGAGCTACAGGCCCTGGCGGCGCGGGCGCCGGGGAATTGCCGCTATAAAGCGGTTCTGGGAGGCTGTGAAGCGCCATTCCGGGCGCGCGGCCGAAATTGGGCGGCAGACGCACCGAAGGCTCGCGGTTCCGGCCCGCGATTCCGGACCACCATTCCGGACCTTGACTTCCAACCGGCGCGCGAGAAACTCACCACACGCCAGGGCGTTCGACGGCGCCCGCCGCGCATGATCTTCATCTGTCTGCTGCCGTCCAATCCCCGCACCCTGCGAGCCCACAATGTCCTTCGACGCCCATGCTGCCAACCTGACCATCGCGGTGATCGGCACCGGCACCATGGGGCGCGGCATTGTGCAGGTGGCGGCACAGGGCGGCATGCGCGTACTCGCCTACGACGAGAAAATGGGCGCGCCCAGCATGGCGAAAGACTACATCGCCCGGATGCTGGCCGGCCAAGTGGACAAGGGCCGACTGTCCGCCACCGACGCCAAGGCAGCCGTCGACCGCATCTCGATCGCCCATTCGCTGGAAGAATGCGCCAAGGCCCACGTCGTCATCGAGGCGGTCGTCGAGCGGCTGGACGTGAAGCAGTCGCTCTTCCACCGCCTCGACATGCTCTGCCCGCCCGAGGTGATCCTGGCGTCGAACACGTCGTCACTGCCGGTGACGGCGATTGCGGCAACGTGCGCCCATCCCGAACGCGTCGGCGGCATGCACTTTTTCAACCCGGTGCCGGTGATGAAGCTGGTCGAGGTCATCGGCGGGCTGAAGACGGCGCCCTGGGTGCTGGACGCCTTGATGACCATCGGCCGCCGCATGACGCGCGAGCCGGTGCTGTGCGTGGACAGCCCCGGCTTCATCGTCAACCACGCGGGCCGTGCCTATACGACCGAGTGTCCGCGCATTCTGACGGAGGGCATCGCCCGGCACTGGGAGATCGACCGCATCATGACGGGCGCGCCTGGTTTCAAGCTCGGCATGTTCGGACTTGCCGACATGGTGGGCATCGACGTCGGCTATGCGGTGATGGAGAGTTTATACCAGCAATTCCAGTACGAACCTGCGTTCGCGCCCAATCCGCTGTCAGCGCTCCGGGCCGCCGGCGGGCTCTACGGGCAAAAGACCAATGCTGGCTGGTATGCCTACAAGGACGGCAAGCGCATCGAGCCGGAGATCGCACCAGCGCCCAAGCCGTTGCCGCAATCGGTCTGGGTGCGGCCCAGCGCCGACCATGGCGACCTGATCGCGCCGCTGGTGGACCTATGCAAGAAATCAGGCGTGGTGGTCGAGGCGAGCGCCCAGCCCAGCAAAACCGCGCTCGTGCTGCTCGGCCAGATCGGCTACGACCTGACGACCGCCATTCAGGATCTGCGTCTCGACGCCGCGCGCACGGTGGCGGTGGACGTGCTGTTCGGCCTCAAAGGCCCGCGCACGCTGATGGTGACGCCGGGCATCGATCCAGCCATGCGGGACGCGGCACACGCCCTGCTCGCGTCTGACGGGCAACCCGCCATCGTCATCAACGACAGCCCTGGTTTCATTGCCCAACGCGTTGTGGCCATGATCGTGAACGTGGGCTGCGGCATCGCGCAACGGGGCATCGCGTCGCCGGTCGATATCGACAAGGGGGCAAAGCTGGGCCTCGGCTATCCCTTCGGGCCACTGGAATGGGGCGACCAGCTCGGGCCGAAACGCGTGCTGCACATCCTCGAATGTCTGCACGCATTCTACGCCGATCCGCGCTACCGGCCTAATGCCTGGCTCAAGCGCCGCGCCATGCTCGGCCTGCCGCTAACCGCGCCGGAGGGCCGGGATCGCTGAGGTCATCCCGCATGACGCTTACGAACCGACCTTGACGGTAACGGTCGCCAGCACCCGGCCGTTGCCTTCGCCATTGCCGCGCAGGCGGGCGGTATAAGTTCCGGCCCGCTCGTAGCGATGCGTCACGGTCTTGGCGCCACAGCCCTGGCCGGGCATGCAAAAGGGTGCGCTCTGGCCGTCGCCGAACTCCAGCATGACGCCGCCGAACCACGCCGCGCCATCGCCGCGACCGTCAAACAGCACGTTCAGCGGGGCAGCACCGCTGGCGGGCGTCGCCGACAGCGCTGGTGTCTGCCGCGCGGCTTGCACGGGCCCCGCCACCAGACCGGCCAGCAGCGCCAGGCCAAGAACACCAGAGGTCACTTTCATCGCACATCTCCCGCCACTCATTGGTCGCTCCAGCCGAGCGACCGGCAGCACCACTGCCCGTGCAATACCTTTCACCCAAAATCATGTCCGGCCGATGGCGATTTTGGCAGCCCGCCCCCCCAGGGGGCCACAGCGCGAGGACTGGGTTGTACAAGGATACGGCTGTACGAGGACTTGACTAACACGCACGACCTGGGTCGATCAACCGATGGTCGCTGGCCAGACCGGTCCGCGGCTCCACGCACCCGGAGCGGTGCGGCTGCGATGCGACGGCAAGGATAGCGCCGATTTAGCTCGCCAATGGCGCGGCGGCATGGCTACGTCACGCGGCCTTCCCCGCCCACAACACCCTCCGCGCCACGCCATGACCCTCGCCACCCTCAAAACCCAAATCGCCCGCGACTTCGGCACGCCCGCCGTGGTGATCGATCTCGATGTCGTCGACCGCAACATTGCGCGCGTCCAGGCGCTCTGCGACGCGGCCAAGGTCGCTAACCGGCCGCACATCAAAACGCACAAGGTGCCGACGCTGGCGCACATGCAGATCGCCGCTGGCGCCCGCGGCATCACCTGCCAGAAGCTGGGCGAGGCCGAAGTGATGGCGGCGGCCGGGATCAGCGACATTCTGGTGAGTTACAATCTGATTAGCGCCGCACGTTCGGGACGGCTGACGGCCTTGCGCAAGACTATCGATCTCACCGTGTGCGCCGACAATCCGGTGACGCTTTCAGCCTACGCCGAGGCCGCCGCACAGGCCGAGGCCGACATCGGCGTCGCCATCGAATGCGACACAGGCCGCATGCGCGCCGGCGTTGAAACGCCCGGCGAGGCGCTGGCGTTGGCGCGTCTCATTAAAGAGACACCGGGCCTGACGTTCCGTGGCCTGCTCTATTATCCGACGGAAACGTCGTGGCCCGCGACGCAGAAATTCCACGACGAAGTGCTTGCCGGTCTGCGCGCACTGGGCCTGGACGCGGCGCTGGTGTCGACCGGTGGCTCGCCAAATCTTGTCAATGTCGGCAAGCTCGCCGGCGCGTCCGAGCACCGCGCCGGCACCTATATCTTCAACGATCGCATGCAGATGGCAGCGGGCGTCGCGCGCCTCGAAGACTGCGCCTTGTCCGTGTTCACGACGGTCGTGAGCCGGGCCGGCCCCGAGCGCGGCATTCTCGACGCTGGCTCGAAGACATTAACGGCCGACAGCGGTGGGCTCGATGGCTATGGGCTGATCCTTGAGCACCCGGAAGCCCGCATCAAAGGTTTCGCCGAAGAGCACGGATTTCTCGATCTGGCGAAGTGCAATGCACGACCGTCGGTCGGTGATATCGTCCGCGTGGTGCCCAACCACGTCTGCGTCGTCGTCAACATGGTCGACCAGCTGATCGCAGTCCGCGGGCACACTGTGGTCGACGTCTACCCCGTCGCCGCGCGCGGCAAGCTGGTATAAAGCACGCGGCATGCCCCGCTACCGCCTCACCCTCGAATACGACGGCACGCCGTTTCTCGGTTGGCAGGCCCAGCCCACGGGCAAGACCGTGCAAGGCCGCCTGATGCAGGCGGTCGAAGTCTTTACCGGCCAGCACACGGAGGTGCGTGGCGCCGGGCGGACGGATACGGGCGTGCATGCCTTGGCCCAGGTGGCCCACGTCGACCTCGCGCGCGCCTACCCGCCGCACGTCGTCCGCGAGGCGATGAACCATCATTTGCGCCCCGATCCAGTGGCCGTGCTCGCCGTGGCCGAAGTGCCTGACACGTTCGACGCCCGCTTCTCGGCGACGGCGCGGCACTATCTTTTCCGCATTCTGGCCCGCCGGGCGCCGCCCGCACTGGACAAGCATCGCGTCTGGTGGGTGCCACAAAAGCTCGATGCGGCGGCCATGGCGGATGCCGCACCACGGCTGGAGGGCTTGCACGACTTCACGACGTTTCGTGCGGCTGCCTGTCAGGCCAAGTCGCCCATCAAG
Source organism: Hyphomicrobiaceae bacterium (assembly GCA_025359005.1). Lineage (GTDB taxonomy): Bacteria > Pseudomonadota > Alphaproteobacteria > Rhizobiales > Hyphomicrobiaceae > JABFRJ01. The sequence goes on from JANYHP010000530.1 coordinate 4,507, forward strand.
ACACTCGACCGCTTCCGTGTGACGACGGTCGGCGAGGAAATCCACATCGAAGCGTCGGCGCGTTCCTTCATGCACAATCAGGTCCGCTCGATGGTCGGCAGCCTGAAGCTGGTGGGTGAGGGCAAATGGCGCGCCGACGATCTGGTGGCGGCACTTGAGGCACAGAACCGCGCCCGCTGCGGTCCGGTGACGCCGCCGTCGGGCCTCTATTTGCGCGGCGTCGACTACCCGCCGCTCTTGTAGAGCGCACCTTGCTTTGCACGCCTTCCGATAGGGCAATTCGGCAACAGCCGACGCCTTTTACTCCGTCATCGCACCTCTGTTGCGGATACACAAAATCGGTTTTCCAATCTTCTCCACACGGGTGCATCCACACAGCGAAACCGGAAAACCCCATGCCCTGAATTGGTTGGCTTTGAGTTGTACACAAGTTGCCCAGGCCCGCCGTTGAAAAACTACATGTAGTGGCCAGGGTGTGGGTGAAACCACCAGCCATATAGATTTAACCCCGCGACTCTGGCATCAAGACTTGGTCGCCGATGACACGTTCCGAGTACTGCCGGCGACACGTCCTGCCCCTGAAATCACGTTGTTTCGGCGGCGTCGGAAAGCCAGCCTCGTACACGGCGGCATCCCTTGTAGCGTTCGAGTAACGGCCACGCGGTGCGCGCTCAGTGCATCCTGCCGCAAACCCTGAGACCAGAGCTGGCGAACACACCGTTCGCGCTCTTCGAGAGCAACACCGGGCGCGCCGTGCGCTGCCCCGGGAGCGTTTCTGCGCGCCCGGGACGACGGCAAAAGCACGCCCACAATCGCGCATCATGCGGGGACTGACATATGAAAATCTCACGGCGGTTTACTGAAGCAGGCAAGTCCCCCTACGCGTCCATTCCGTTCCGCCAGGCCACCTCGGAAATCAAGAACCCCGATGGTTCGGTCGTTTTCCGCTGCGCCGACTTCGCCGTCCCTGAGCACTGGAGCCAGGTGGCCGCCGACATTCTCGCGCAGAAGTATTTCCGCAAAGCCGGCGTCGTCAAGCGCCTCAAGAAAGTGGAAGAAACGCAGGTGCCGTCGTGGTTGTGGCGCTCCGTCGCCGACGAGCGCGCACTTGCCGATCTGCCCGCCACCGAGCGTTCAGGCGGCGAGACGGATTCGCGCCAGGTGTTCGATCGTCTGGCCGGCACCTGGACGTACTGGGGCTGGAAGGGTGGCTACTTCACCACCGAAGACGATGCGCGCGCCTTCTTCGACGAACACCGCTACATGCTGGCGATGCAGTACGCCGCGCCGAACAGCCCGCAATGGTTCAACACCGGCATGCACTGGGCCTATGGCATCGACGGCCCCGGCCAGGGCCACTCCTACGTCGACTATCGCACGGGACAGCTGACCAAATCGCAGTCGGCCTACGAGCACCCGCAGCCGCATGCCTGCTTCATCCAGTCGGTCGATGACGATCTCGTCAACGAAAACGGCATCATGGACCTGTGGGTGCGCGAGGCGCGGCTGTTCAAGTACGGCTCGGGCACGGGCTCGAACTTCTCCAGCCTGCGCGGCGAAAACGAGAAGCTCGGCGGCGGCGGCAAATCGTCCGGCCTCATGAGCTTCCTCAAGATCGGCGATCGCGCGGCGGGCGCCATCAAATCGGGCGGAACAACGCGACGCGCGGCCAAGATGGTGGTCGTCGACGTCGATCATCCCGATATCGAGACCTACATTGATTGGAAGGTGAAAGAAGAGCAGAAGGTCGCGGCGCTCGTGACCGGCTCGAAGATCTGCCACAAGCGCCTCAAGGCGATCATGAAGGCGTGCGTGAATTGCGAAGCGGCGGACGACGCTTGCTTCGACCCCGCCAAGAACCCGAAGCTCAAGGCCGCGATCAAAGACGCACGCCGCGATCTGGTGCCCGACAACATCGTGCGTCGCGTCATCCAGTTCGCGCAGCAGGGCTACAAGGATATCGACTTCGCTACCTACGATACCGATTGGGACAGCGAAGCGTATCTGACCGTCTCCGGCCAGAACTCGAACAACTCCGTGCGCGTCACCGACGACTTCCTCAACGCGGTCAACACCGACGGCGACTGGAACCTGACCGCGCGCACCACCGGCAAGACGATCAAGACGCTGAAGGCGCGCGACTTGTGGGAAAAAATCGGCCACGCCGCCTGGGCGTCTGCCGACCCGGGCATTCAATTCCACACCACCATCAATGACTGGCACACCTGCCCGCAGTCCGGCCCGATCCGCGCCTCGAACCCGTGCTCGGAATACATGTTCCTCGATGATACGGCGTGCAACCTCGCGTCGCTCAACCTGATGCGCTTCCAGCACGGCGCCGGTGCGTTCGATATCGCGGCGTTCGAGCACTGCTGCCGCCTGTGGACGATCGTGCTCGAAATCTCGGTGATGATGGCGCAGTTTCCCTCGCGCCAGATTGCCGAACTCAGCTATCGCTATCGCACGCTCGGCATCGGTTTTGCCAACATTGGCGGGCTTTTGATGGCGTCCGGCATCGGCTACGACTCGTCTGAAGGCCGCGCTATCTGCGGCGCCATCTCCGCGATCATGACCGGCGTCTCCTATACGACGTCGGCCGAAATGGCGCGCGAACTGGGACCCTTCGCCGGCTACGCCGACAATAGCCAGGACATGCTGCGCGTCATCCGCAATCATCGCCGCGCGGCCTATGGCCAGACCGAGGGCTATGAGAAGCTGTCGGTGCAGCCGGTGCCGCTCGACCACGCATCGTGCCCTGATCGCGCATTGATCGCGGCTGCCCGCCGCAACTGGGACCGCGCCATCGAACTCGGTCAGGCGCACGGCTATCGCAACGCACAGTCGAGCGTGGTTGCGCCCACCGGCACCATCGGCCTCGTGATGGATTGTGACACCACCGGCATCGAGCCCGACTTCGCGCTGGTGAAGTTCAAGAAACTGGCTGGCGGCGGCTATTTCAAGATCATCAACCAGGCGGTTCCGGAAGCGCTGCGCACGCTCGGTTACGGCGAAGCGCACATCGCCGAGATCGAAGCCTACGCGGTCGGCCACGGTTCGATGCGCCAGGCGCCCGCCATCAACCACTCGACGCTCAAGAACAAGGGCTTCACCGACGATGCCCTCGCCAAGATCGAAGGCGGCCTCAAGAGCGCGTTCGACATCAAGTTCGCCTTCAACAAGTGGGCACTCGGCGAAGCGTTCCTGACCAACGATCTCAAAGTGCCGGCCGATAAGCTCAACGATCCGTCGTTCGAACTGCTGCCGTTCCTCGGCTTCTCAAAGGCCGACATCGAGGCTGCCAACGAGCATGTCTGCGGAGCGATGACCCTAGAAGGCGCGCCGCACCTCAGCACCAAGCACTTGCACGTTTTCGACTGCGCCAACCCGTGCGGCCGCAAGGGCAAGCGGTTCCTCTCGGTGGAGAGCCACATCCGCATGATGGCGGCGTCACAGCCCTTTATCTCAGGCGCCATCTCCAAGACGATCAACATGCCGAACGACGCGACGGTGGAGGATTGCAAGCAGTCCTACATGCTGTCGTGGAAGCTCGCCATCAAGGCCAACGCGCTCTATCGCGATGGCTCCAAGCTGTCGCAGCCGCTCAACTCGCAACTGCTGTCGGACGACGAGGACGAAGCGGCCGACATCGCCGAGACGCTGGCGGCAGCACCCCTCAACGTGCGCGCGACCGTGATGGCCGAAAGGATCGTCGAACGCATCATTGAGCGCGACCGCAGCCGCGACAAACTGCCCGGCCGCCGCAAGGGGTATACGCAGAAAGCCAGCGTTGGCGGCCACAAAGTGTATCTCACCACCGGCGAATACGAGGACGGCCGCATCGGCGAAATCTTCATCGACATGCACAAGGAAGGCGCCGCGTTCCGGTCGCTGATGAACAATTTCGCCATCGCCATCTCGCTCGGCCTGCAATACGGCGTGCCGCTCGACGAGTACGTGGATGCCTTCACGTTCACACGTTTCGAGCCGGCCGGCCTCGTGCTCGGCAACGACACCATCAAGAACGCCACCAGCGTTCTCGACTACATCTTCCGGGAACTCGCCGTGTCCTATCTCGGCCGCAACGATCTCGCCCACGTCGAACCGGCGGACCTGTCGGCAACGGCACTGTCGGAAGGCGACGATCAGCCCGAGTTGCCCGGCCTCGCCGCCACCCGCGTCGTCAGCCGCGGCTTCACCCGCGGTCAGTTGAACCAGGGCGACAGCGTGATGGTCGTGCGCGGCAACACCGTCATGGCCGTCGACGCCGAGATGCTGGTGCAGGCAACCAGCACGCATCAGGCGGCCACCCAGAACACCGTGGCCTCCCTGCAGCACACCGTGACCACCGCTTTTGCCCGCGGTGAAACCACGGCCGTACTCGGGGCGGCCACGGCGACCATCGTCGGCGGCGCACGCAGCAAGGCTGACCAGCGCCTGGAAGCCCGCATCAAGGGCTATGAGGGCGAAAGCTGCGGCGAGTGCCACAATTTCACGCTGGTCCGCAACGGCACCTGCTTGAAGTGTGAAACCTGCGGCAGCACCAGCGGGTGCAGCTGACGAGAGCCAGGCCCCACGACCTATTTGCAACAGCATACACGGTCTTGTGGGCCGGCCCTTCGCGCGCGGCGCGAATCAGCAAAGAATTGCCGGCGGCGCATCTGCCGGCGCAGTCACAAATTGCAATAGAGTGTCCCCCATGTCGCTTTCAGCATCCGCCGAGACAACAGCTGCCGCAGCCGCCCCACGGCGGACAGGCCGTCCCACTTGGTCGCCCGAAAACCCTTTGGAAATGCGCCTTTCTTTGACGGAACTGGTGCCGCGCCTCGCCGAGACGTTTTCGCTCGCAGGCGTATTGCCGGGGCCGATGATCCTCGCCTGCCTGCAGACCATTGCGGCGCGTGCGGACGCGCGCGAGCGGTGGTTGGCCATGTTCAACTCGCCGCTGGGCATTGCCATTGCGGCGCCTGGGCGTGATCTGAATACGTCGCTCGGATGGGTGTTGGCGGCGCTGCCGCCGGCGCGCTCGTAAGGAGAGAGTTGGTTCTGCGTAGAGGTGTCGCTCGCGCGACGCAGGGCTCCCGCCCTGCACCCGGCCGGGAGCACAGCTCCCAGACCCTCAGTTTTTTGATTGGAAAAGAAAGCAATCAAAAAGAGGGGAGTTCGAGGGGGCACCCCTTGAGCGGGGTTAGGGGCGCCCGTGCGCGCAAGTGCACAGCAAGGGTGGGCTCTGTCGCGAAGCGATCGGCGAACGCAGAGGCTTTCATTGACCGCAACAGCACACACTCATCCGACACCGTCAGAGCTCGGGGCCAACCTCGCCAGCATTTATCGGCTCGCCGATCATCTCGATGCGACGCTGGCAATGGGTGAGGACTTGTTGCGTTGCGCGGCCGATATTGCGCCCTTGCCGGCGGCTGCCGATCACGCAGCGATCGTCGAGCGCCAACACGCCATCACGATATTTGCCCGCTCGGTGCGCGCGCTGGAACTTGGCATCGTCTCGCGCCTGTTGCAGGCGCGCACGCGGGCGATCGAGGTGCGCGATGTGCATCCCCGCTTCCAGCCGCTGCTCGCACTCTTCGTCGGCGGTCTCGCGCCGCTGGCCGACGCGGCGCAAGGTCGTGATGGCGGGTTGGGCGATATCTCGGCGGCGGCGCTCTCCAGCGGTGCCGATGCGCTGCAGTTCCTGCGCAGCCGCGCGGTGGTGCCCGCGGGGACGCAATCGCTCGCTGGCTTCCAAAAGGCACAAATCACCGACACTTATCTGCTCGCCGAGCGCATCCCGCTCGGCACACTGCTGGACATGGTCGCGACCGCGCTCGACGCCCTCGATCTCGCTTTCGACCTCTACGCCGAGCCCCGCACGGACGCGTGACATTTGCCACGCCGCGTTGCGCTGCTGCATGCGTCCACAACACGCCTTGACCGAGCGGGTTGTCCGAAGGGACGCGCCCCTTCGACGGGGCATAGATGCTGTGTATGCCTGCACGCACGGTGGGCCGGCTGTCGTTCGCGCGCGGGGCGGACTCTGTGCCGCAAGCGCTGCATTCGGACACGACGCAACAACGGCACCGCGTCGCCGCGATGCCGTTGAAAAACTCTATCGGAAACGCGGCGTCAGATCGAGCTGTTGATCCATTCTTCGAGCTGCCGCTTCTGGGTGAGCGCACCCATCTTGCGGGCGACGATCTGTCCGCCCTTGAACACCAGCATCGTCGGCATGGCCTGGATGCCGTATTCCTGCGTCACCTTCGGGTTGGCGTCGACGTCGATTTTGGCGATCTTGACCTTGCCCTTCATTTCCGTGGCGACCTGATCGAGGGCCGGCGCCATCGCTTTGCAGGGCCCGCACCACTCGGCGAAGAAGTCGACAACGACGGGAACCTGGCTGTCGAGGACCTCGGCCTTGAACGTGGCGTCGGACAGGATCTTGGTGTCTGGTGATGCCATGGAGGCACTCCGAGGTTTTCGAGGAAAATTGGTTCGTGCGGACAGGTGTTTCTTGCGAACGAAGTGTACGTAGGCATGCCCCCCGCGACCGTCAACCCCGTCCGAGGGCGAGGCTGCTGCCCGAACTCAGGCGGCGCGCACCTGATCGAGCATCCAGAGGCGCTGTTCGGCGCCATCCAGAAGGTCGGCCGGAATAGGCATCAGACGGGCGCCATCTGTCCAGAGTATGGCGGCCTGGACCACTTCTCCCGGAAAAACACGCAGCAACGCCAGGCGATAGGCGGCAAGCTGCAGCAGATAGGGTTCGGCCACGCCGGACGCCTCCAAGGGCGGCGGGCGGTTGGTCTTGTAGTCGACGATCAGAACTTTGTGATCGACGCGCGCCAGCCGGTCGATCTGTCCGTTGAGGCGCAGGGGCACACCCTTGCCACCGGGACGCGGCAGGTCGGCGACGATGGGCACTTCCGCCTGGCTGTCGGGGCCGAAGAGTGGCCCGAACACCGGATCATCGAGCACCGCCAGCACCTCACGGCTGATCGAGGCGCGGCCTGCGTGCGTCAGCGCCTGCCCGCGCACCGCGAGAAAACGCGCCATGCCGGCTTTCCAATCGGCACGCGGAACGCTCGGCAGGTATTCGAGCAGCGCGTGCGTCAGCGTGCCCCTGAGGAACCGCACCTGATCGTCGGTCCGCGACGGCGCCAGCACCGGCGCGTCCCGGGGTGTCGCGTCGGCGGCCGAGACCGGCTCGCCGCTCTCATCGGTTTCCAAGGGCGCCAGCCGCGACGGCGCCAATGGCATGGTGAGGCGCGCTTCCGATTTCGCCCGTGATGTGGCCCACGCAGGCAAGGGCGCATCAACCGTCTCTGGGACCGGGCCATGACCACCCACGACGGCCGCAGCGGTCTGCGTGCTCGCTATTCGCAGCACACGACGGCCGGTGGCGTCTTCGATTGCCATCGCGCGCGGCGTCCAGGCGTCAGACACCTGCGCGTACCAGCTGTCGGGCGACGGCGCCGAGCGGCCCTCGTAGCCGGTGACGTAGAGACGATCGCGCGGCCGGGTGAGCGCCACGTACAGCAGACGGTTGCGCTCGTTCTGCTCGGCTGACTTGATGGCTGCGCGTGCGTCGACCACGGCCGCGATGGACTTAGTTGTCTTGACCGGCCACAGCATGAGCTTTTCAAGCCCGACCGGCAGCGTGACGTCGACCATCCGGACGAGCCCGCCTGCGCCGCCCCCCGAGCGCGCCGAGCACGTATCGGGCAGAATGACGATCGGGGCTTCCAGGCCCTTGGCGCCGTGCACCGTCATGACGCGCACTTCGTTGCGGCCCTGCTCCATGTCGCGCTTGATCTCGGTGCCGCTCTCGCGCATGGCGGCGAGAAATCCGGTCAGCGAGGCGGGCGCACCATCGTCGTATTTCAGCGCCTGATTGAGGAACTCGTCGAGCGGGTCGGCCGCTTCCGCGCCCAGCCGCTCCAGCATACGCCGCCGCATGCGCCGGTCGTCGCGGTCGAGCAGCTGCGCGTAGAATTCGTACGGCGGCATGAAGTCGGCTTCAGAGCGCCAGCGCTTGAGCAGATCGGCGGCGTCGGCGAGCCGCGGCACGGTCTTGGCGCGGTCGAGAAGTTGCGTCCACAGCTGGCCCTTACGCGCGTACGCGAGCGCCATCAGGTCGTCGTCGGTGAGGCCGAACAACGGCGACTTGAGCACGGTGGCAAGCGCCAGATCGTCCTCGGGAAGGGTGAGAAAATCGCCGAGCACCATCAGATCCTGCACGGCGATCTGCTCGATCAGGGTCAGCCGGTCGGAGCCCGCGACGGGAATGCCGCGCGCCTTCAGTGCCGCCACCATGGCCGGCGCGAAGGGCCGCCGCCGGCGCACCAGAACGAGCACATCGGAGGGCCTGATCGGGCGCGCTTCCGAGGCCAGAATTTCGCCGGTATCGAGCCAGACCTTGATACGATCGGCAATACGGGATGCGAGCCGCGCAATCGGCGAGACGGCCACCTGCTCATCGTTGGGCGACCAGGTGTCGACCTCCGCGGGCACGTCCGGCACTTCGGTCTCCCAGAGTTCGACAACGCCTGCGTGGCCGGCGCGAAACGCGATGTGCGCCACGGGTTCGTCGTCAGCGCTGACGCCCGGCATGCGCTGGCGATCGGCGAAGGTGGCGTCCACCGCCGCCAGCACGGGCTGCGTGGTGCGGAACGAGACGTTGAGCGGCACGCGCGCGAAGGGCCGAGCGACAGCGGCTGCCTCGCGCGCGAGCTTGTCGCCCATCGCCTTGAACATTTCAGGCGCCGCGCCCTGGAAGCCATATATCGACTGCTTTTCGTCGCCGACGGCAAACAGCGTGCGGGCTGCGTCGCGGCCGGCGCTGTCGGAGAAGAACTCCTGCGCCAGCGCACTGATGACGGACCATTGCGCCGGGCTCGTATCCTGAGCCTCGTCGACGAGGATGTGGTCGAGGCCGCCGTCGAGTTTGAACAGCACCCATTGGGCGGACGTCGCCGAGCCTTCTGCGACGATCTGGCCGAGGAGGCTCGCCGCCTTGGCGATGAGATCGTCGAAATCGAGCGCGGCGCGACGGGCCTTGGCGGCCTGATAGCCGGTCATGACGGCGTCGGCGAGACGCGCCAGCGCCAAGGTCGCATCCAGCGCGACCAGCGTCTGGCGCACCTCAAGCAATTGCGGAAACGCATCACGCGCGGCGACGAGCGTATCGGTGAGCGCCGGCTCGGCGGCACGCACCGCCTTGGTGATGAAGCGCGCGTCCGAACGCGGTTCGTCCTCCTGCGTGAGGAAGGCGCGACGGAAGGCGCGGGCGCGCGTGCGCGGAT
>JANYHP010000124.1 GCA_025359005.1 Hyphomicrobiaceae bacterium
TCGACGTGATGTTCGGCGCCGGTATTTCCAAAGTTGGGGAATTGGTCGATCTCGGGGTGAAGGCGAGCGTCGTCGAGAAGTCTGGGTCATGGCTCTCCTACAAGGGCGAACGCATCGGCCAAGGCCGGGAGAATGCCAAGCAGTTCCTCAAGGACAATCCAAAGATCGCGCTCGATATCGAGCGGGCCGTCCGCTCCAATGCCGGCATCGCCGACATGCTGCTTGCGGCCCCCGAGGGTGAAGAGGCGAAGGAAGCTGAAGAGGGCCCCGACGCCGACGGCGTGCTGCCCGACAGCGAGGCACCGACCAAGGCAGCGCGCGGCAAGCGCTGACGCGTGCAAACGCTGACATGTGCAAACGCTGACATGTGAGTGTCGGTGGGCGGTTGCTAGGTGCCACGCGCTGGCCACGGCGCGGTGATGGCCTGCCGGGTTGACGCCGCGTGCCTCGCGCTGTTCAGCTGAGTGGGCGCCGCATGGGGTGCCGAGGGTCCGATCCGATGTCCATTCGTAAGCTGCACGGCGGCACTGACGCGGCGGCGGCCGCGGGCGGCGCCGGAATGAATGCCGAAATCAAAGCCGAGATGGAGCGCATCTGCGCAGGCTTCGGCGACGACTACTGGTTGGCCTGTGACCAGGCGGCCAGGTTCCCGGAGGAGTTTTATAGGGCCATCGCCGACGCCGGATGGCTCGGCATTGCACTGCCGGTCGGATATGGCGGCGCCGGTCTCGGCATAACCGAAGCCGCGGTGATGATGCGGACCATCGCCCAGTCCGGCGCCGGGATGAGCGGCGCCTCTGCCATCCACATGAACATCTTCGGCCTGCAGCCGGTTGTCGTCTACGGCACGGATGCGCAGAAGGCGCGCATGCTGCCGCCGTTGATCCGCGGCGAAACCAAGGCCTGCTTTGCCGTCACCGAGCCTGACGCCGGCCTAAACACCACCGAGATCAAGACCCGCGCCGAGCGACATTCAGGCCCCCACGGCGACGTCTACCGGATCACTGGGCAGAAGATCTGGATCTCGACCGCACAGGTCGCCAACAAGATTCTGCTGCTCGCGCGGACGACGCCCCGCGAGGGCTGCAAAAGCAAAACCGACGGACTGAGCCTTTTCTATACCGACCTCGACCGCAGCAAAGTCGAGGTCCGCCTCATCCATAAGCACGGACGCCATGCCGTCGACAGCAACATGGTCTATTTCGACGGCCTCGAAGTCCCCGCGGCCGACTTGATCGGCGCCGAAGGGGCCGGCTTCCGGCAGATCCTCAGCGGTATGAATCCTGAGCGCATCCTGATGGCCTCGGAAGCCGTCGGCCTTGGCCACGCAGCTGTTACCCGGGCCGCAAAATATGCCCGGGAGCGTGTCGTCTTCGGCCGTCCCATCGGCCAGAATCAGGGCATCCAGCATCCGCTGGCCAAGGCTTGGATGCATCTGGAGGCCGCCGCCATGATGGCGGAAAAGGCGGCGCACCTTTACGACAGCGGCGCCGAGTGCGGCCTGGAGGCCAACACGGCCAAGTATCTGGGCGCCGAAGCGGCCTACACCGCCTGCGAGACGGCCGTGATGAGCATGGGCGGCATGGGGTACGCGGCCGAATACCACGTCGAGCGGCTGCTGCGCGAAAGTCTGGTGCCCCGCATCGCGCCGATCACGCCGCACATGATCCTCAACTTCGTCGCCGAGAAGGCCCTCGGTTTGCCGAAGTCCTATTGAACCGCGGCACACGCTCGGACTGGCCGTGCGGACGAGCAAAGGGAGATCGTGAATGTGACCCGCACAGGTCGAGTGCCGCCGGTGCCCGCGTCGTTCGCCCTCTCGGTCGATATAAGGGGCCTCACCTTTTCCGATCCCCGACGAGGGCTCATAGTCGTTTTGCGTGGCTGCGCACGTGCCGGCCCTCGACCCGCACTTTTATGCCTCCTCGCTGTTTCGTGTGCGTGATGCAGGCAGCGAGTGGATCATCCTGCAGCCTGACCCTCTTGGCAGAGCGAATTACGACGGGACGGGCGGCTGTCAAGGACGCGCCCTTCGCGCGCCCGTGAGGCAGCAGTTCTCACTGTGGCCGGAGGAAGCCTCGGTTGTAGGGCGCAATAGGCCACTTCGGCCGTATTGCGCCGAGTGTCGGACACGTTGACCAACGCTGAGACCTCGCTCGTCCCGGTGCAATACGCCCGAAGTGGGCACTTGCACCCTACAGGTGGCGACCAACCCGCCGCTGAAAGAGGTGCGTAATTTCACATTGAGAATTGCTGCCCGTGAGGGCCTGTCCTTGATAGCCGCACGGCACGGCGCTACCCTGTAAGCCAAGGATCAGCCTCAGCATTTCCACCCTTCGCGCGCGCGTATCGAAGCTCGCTCCTGCATCGCGTGGCTGACGCCCTGATCACTACCCCCCGCAGTTGGGGGCGCTGCGTCGTCCCTGCACGCACCGTTCGCGATTTATATCACCCACTCAAAACAGCGAGGACCCACTTTTATTCAGCGGTTAATCGAGAGCTGGCGCGTTTGTGGGGGCACCCGGAGGACCAGCGCGCAATTGGATCGGTGAGCGACCGCACGGGCCGGCCTGCGTCGCCTTTCCGTGCACCCCTCGGACAATGCCAGCTGTCGGATTGCGTTGGGATCGCGGCAGAGGTCGCACGCCGTCACGTCCGCCGCGGCCCTTTGCGCCGCGGCTGCACACCTTTGCGTCCCCCGCGACTGCCAACTGGCGCGCCCGAACCGAGCCCTGTCTGCCCCTCGCTCAGCATCTCGAAGCGCAGCGCGCCGGCTGCCGGTATCGCCTCGACCAGTCGCACGCGGACGCTGGCACCGAGCTGAAACCCGCGCCGCGTCCGCTCGCCGATCAGCACATGCCGCGCTGGATCGTGCACGAAGTAGTCCTGCCCCAGCGTCGAAATTGGAATGAACCCGTCGGCCCCGGTATCGGCGAGCTTCACGAACAGCCCCGATCGCGTCACGCCGGCGATTCGCCCGCTGAACTCCGCGCCCACCCGGTCCGCCAGATGCGCCGCGATCAGCCGATCGGTGGTCTCGCGTTCGGCAACCATGGCGCGCCGCTCGGTCTGCGAGATCGCCTCGGCGATCGCGTGCAGGTCCTCCAGTTCGCGATCGGTGATGCCACCCGCACCCATCCCCAAGGCACGCACCAGACAGCGGTGCACGATCAGGTCCGCATACCGCCGGATCGGCGACGTGAAATGGGCATAGCGCGCAAGGTTCAACCCGAAATGCCCGGCATTGCCCGGCGCATAGACCGCCTGCGACTGCGATCTGAGAACCACTTCGTTGATCAGGTCCACCGACGGCAACTGCTTGGCCGCCGCCAGCACGTCGTTGAAATGGTGCGGGCGTAACTGGCCCGCTTTCGGCAGCTTCAACTCCAGCGTCTCGAGAAAATCGCCAAGCGCTGCCAGCTTCTCCCGTGATGGCGGCTCGTGCACGCGGTAGACGAGTTTGAGCGCCTTGGCTTCCAGCGCCTCGGCCGCCGCGACGTTGGCCTGGATCATGAACTCTTCGATCAACCGATGCGCAGCCAGTCGCTCGGGAACGATCACATTGGCAACCCGTCCCTCCGCATCGAGCACGATTTTGCGCTCCGGCAGCTCGAGGTTCAGCGGCGCGCGCACATCCCGCGCTTTGCACAAGGCGGCATAGGCCGCCCACAACGGACGCAGCGCGCTATCGAGAACGCGCGCCGCCTTTTCGCTCGGCTTGCCGTCGATGGCCGCCTGCGCTTCCTGGTAGCTGAGCTTGGCGGCCGACCGCATCAGCGCGCGATGGAACGTCGCCGCCCGCTTGTGCCCATGCGCGTCGAAGACCATCTCGACCGCCAGACACGGGCGCTCCTCACCCTCGCGCAGCGAGCACAGATCGTTGGAAATGCGTTCCGGCAGCATCGGCACGACACGGTCGGGGAAATAGACCGAGTTGCCGCGCAGGCGTGCCTCGCTGTCCAGTCGCGTACCCGGCCGCACATAGGCCGCCACGTCCGCAATCGCCACGATCACGCGCCAGCCCCCTGTGTTGGCCACGTCCGTGTCGGCCGTCGCATACACCGCGTCGTCGTGATCGCGCGCATCGACCGGATCGATCGTCAGCAGCGGCAGCTGTGTCAGATCGCGCCGGGCTTCGCGTTCCAGCTTGGGCAGGCGCGTCACCTCATCGAGCACGGCCTGCGGAAATTCGTCCGGAATGCCGTGCGTATGGATCGCAATGAGCGAGATCTGCCGCTGGTCCGACGGGTTGCCCAGCGTTTCCACGATGCGCGGTGCGGGCGTGCCATGGCGGCTGCGCACGAGGTCGAAGCGCACCAGATCGCCGTCGCGCGCCTCGCCGGCGTGGCCCGGTTCGACCGGCCAGCTGCGCAATTCTTTTTTGTCGACCGGCTCGATGGTGCCGATAAAACTGCCTTTGCCCTTACTTTTGTCGGCCCGGAAGATGCCGAGCGCCCGCGTCCGCTCGCGCGGCATCTTCTTGATCGGCTCGATCGCATAGGCGTAGCGGTCGCTGTCCTGCCGGTGCGTACGCGCCAGAATACGATCGCCTTGGCCAAGGCTCCAGCGCTCGTCGCCGTTGAACTTGCGCGGAATGCGCACGATGACCTTGGGCTTGGGACCGTCGCTCGCCTCCCACTCCTGTGGCTCAGCGACGAGGTCGTCGTCCTTGTCGCGGCCGACGATGTCGAACGCCGCCACCGGTGGCAGGCGGCCTTTTTCCTTGAACGATTTGCGGTTGCCCGCCAGCTGGCCCTCGGCGGCCATGTCCTGCAGCAGCGTCTTGAGCGCCGCGCGATGTTCGCCCTTCAGGCTGAAGGCGCGTGCGATCTCGCGCTTGCCGACGGTTTCAGTGGCGCCCTGGATGAAGGCGAGCACCTGCTCTTTCGTCGGCATCGTGGCAATGTGCGGGGCGCGGGCGGCGGTGCCGCGGCCCGGTCCGTTCTCAGCCCGCCGACCAGCTTTTCGCGAAGTCCCCGATTTCTTTTCAGCCATGGTGTGTTCCTAAGCGCGCCGCCACGTCTGCAACCCCGACAGCATTGGGCGGCCGTCATGGCGGATGGCCCCCGGAGCGATAGAGGCCAGACGCCCGCCTGGGAAGCCGTTTTGCACGATGGTGCGCTCAAAAACGCCGAGATGGTATCCGGGCGACAGCGTCATGGCGAAAGCCAGTGCGGCATCGGGTGCTACTGCAAGTCGCGGGCGATTTTGGTGTCGGCTAAGTCTTGCCAGCACCGCGAGAGGTCGCCCAGCGACTGCTCTGAGCGCGCCGCATGCCACCCGAGCAGGTAGGCGACCGCGGCGTCGCTCTCGCGGCCAAGCGATGCCTTGGCGATCCGAGCGGGCAATTGGGCGATGTCGTGGGCGTCGTTGATGGTGCCGCTCGCGACCTGCACGCGCTTCAGCGCCGCCTCGAAGGTGTGCGCCGCCTTGTCCGGCCAGAACTGTTGTGCGGCATGAAACGCATAGCGGAGGTTTTTCAAAGCTTTGCGCAGGTCGTGCAGCGCCTCGGGGCTGGCGTCCGCCAGCGGCGAAGCCCGCTTCAGCACGCGCCGCCAGCGGCGCTTGAGGTCGTGGTGCAAATGCCGCTCGATGGTGCGGTCCGGGTGGGCGCGCTGAACGGCCCGTTCGAGGTCCGTGGGCAGCATCGTCAGCGCTTGCCTGAGAGCGGCGACGCGCTTGGTCCCCAGGTTGCGACGCAGCGTTTCGAGTGCGGCCGCTCGCTGGTGCTGCAGATGCGCCAGTAGGACGGCCCCGCCATCCGGCGCGGCAACGAGGTGCGGCCCGGCGGTCTCACCCACCAGCACATCCAGCTCCCGCAACGGGGCCACCAGACGGCCGGTCGTCACCAGCGAGCGGCCGACGGCGGCGATCTTGGCCGGCTGCGGCTCGGACCGGAACGTGCGCAGCACGGTGCGCAGCCGTCGCAGCCCGACCCGCAGCTGATGCGGACCTTCCGGGTCGTCGTCGGCCATCACCTGTTGCCAGCTGTGCTCGATCAGGCCAATGGCGGTGCGCGCCATGATCGCCGCGCCGATTGCTGCTGGCATGTCCGCCGACAGGGCCTCGGGCGCAGGGACAGTCGGAGACATAACGCACTCATGATGAAGCGCGGACCCATTGCCCGGCCGCCAGGGACCTGCTGTTCATAGCCTAGTCCAAATCGATCGCGCTTATGAAAGCACGCCCATCATGAACGCGGCGATCAGGAATGCGCCCATGGCAGCCCTGTAGATCACGAATGGCCAAGCCGAGAACCGCTCCATGACCCGCATCAGGGTCCAGATCGCGACAAAGGCGGACAAACTGGCAACGACCAACCCGAGCCCCAGCACCGACCAGCCATAGCTGTCGAGCCCTGCATGACGCAGCACCCAAAGCTCCTTGAGGCCGGCCAGCGTGATGGCGGGCAAGCCGAGCAGGAACGAGTAGCGGGCCGCCTCCTGCCGCGTGAAGCCGAGAAACAGCGCTGCCGTCAGCGTCGATCCAGACCGGGAAACGCCCGGAATAAGGGCGCCCGCCTGCGCCAGACCAACGATGGCGGCGTCTTTCCAGGTGGCCGTTTCGACCGTGCGGCGGTGGCGGGCGAGCACCTCGGCCAAGGCCAGCAGCACCGCCATCACGATACTGGCGACACCGATCACCATCAGTCCGCGCAAGGGCGTTCCGCAGGCATTGAGCAAGGGGGCCAGCGCGATTCCGAGAATGCCGATCGGCACCGTCGCCAGCGCGATCGACAGTGCAAATCGCAAATCGCGATCGGCAAAATCACGACGGGCCAGTGCCCCGAGCGAGCCCGCAACCAATTGCCGGACATCCGCCCAGAAATAGCTGACGACCGCCGCCAGCGCCGCCAGCTGCATGGCCGCCGAGAAGGCGGAGCCAGGGTCCTGCCAGCCGAACAGGGCGGGAACGATGCGCATGTGCGCGGTCGACGAGATCGGCAACAGCTCGGTGATGCCTTGCACCACCCCGAGGGCCGCCACCTTGGCGTACCCGAGTTCGACAAAGCCTATGTCCAGTCCGTTACTGCAGCCGGCTGCCATTGCAAACTCTCTCCGAATTCCGTCCCGTGGCTGGCGTGGTATCACCTGGAACCGTCAGGGAGCAACGGCGACCTCTGCGTCGAACAATTCCAGCACGTCTGCCGGTGTGGTGAACGCCTGTGGCTGGCCCGGCGACGGCATAAACCGCCCCAATGTGACCCCGCCCCTGGGTTTGAGCGCGATGGTCAGCGTTTGCCCCGGAGTGCCGAGAAAGCGGCCGGCCCCCTCGAGGATGCGCGACAGGGTCGGCGATGGCCGCGCCGGATCGGTCAACGACTGCTCCAAAGTGGCAAGCGCACTGGCGGGTGGGCCGCCAAGCAGCACGTTCGCCAGCTTCACCATCCCCCGGTCCTTGAGCTTCAGCGAGGCGCCGCCGAACAGCATGCTGGGCGCCTTGGCGGCGAACTGCCCCGGCACGAACGAGATCGCGTCGCGCGGCACGTTGCCGATCCGCACGTCCGCGGTCAGCGCCGCAATCTGTTCGGTATCGATCGCGACGTGCGAGCGCACCGCGCGTTCGGCCTCGATCCACTCGGTCGCGGCGTCGTATACCGAATTGATGCTGGTGATGCCATTGCTCCGCAAAATCTCCGATTGCGGATCGTGCGGTGCCAGCGTCACGCCCCCCTTGAACGCCGTGCGCAGGTCGGTCGGCACGTCGTTGACGAAACGGCCCCAGCTGGCTTTGAACTGATCGACCTGCATGACCTGCCCCGTGCCGGCGATCGGCACGGACACATCGATGACCTCGATACCTTCGACGCTGGCGAGCAGGCCGAACATCTTTTCCGGCGCTGGCGGACGGTTCGGCTGCGCTGCCGCTTCCAGCCCGAATTTCATGATCCGGACGAGATCGAAGCCGAGCATCGAAAAGCTGCCCAGCTGCATGTGCTGGGCGCTGCTGCCCGGCTGCTTGGCTGACCCTTGCACGGCATCGACGCGGAACTCTCGCAGCTTGCCCTGCGCATAGCCGCTCATGCTGATGCCGCCGACGCGGATATCGAAGGATTGCGGCGCCGACTTCGGACCCGCAATGTGCAGATCGCGCATGTCGATGCCTTGGAATTCGAGGCCGTCGTAAATGCTCACCATCGCGGCAAGAAACGCCTGTGTCTCAGCAGCGGTCGGCGGCGCCCCGGGCGTGGGGGTGATGGCGGTAAATAACTCGCGG
The DNA here is from genome assembly GCA_025359005.1 of Hyphomicrobiaceae bacterium. Classification (GTDB taxonomy): domain Bacteria; phylum Pseudomonadota; class Alphaproteobacteria; order Rhizobiales; family Hyphomicrobiaceae; genus JABFRJ01. The sequence goes on from JANYHP010000124.1 coordinate 8,218, forward strand.
AGTTTGGCATACGACGCTTTCGTCGGGTCGATGGCCAGGCCGGTGGCGGTCATAGTGCCGGTGGAAAACTGTCCGCCGTCCGGCATGCGCAGATTATAGCCGCCCGACGTCGTTTTGCCTTGCACGGCGTAGGTGCCGTTCTTGGCCGTGCGCGCCGCCAGCCCGATCCCGAAGAAGGGCATGAGGTCGAGATTTTCGATGCTGGTCTCGGCAACGGTCCCGCTGACGACCTGCGGGCCGGCCAGCGTCTTGATCTCCGACTTGCCAAACTTGAGTTTACCGATACGGCCGCCGCTGACGCCGTCGAGGACCACGTCTGAGTAGGTGTAGCCGAGCTTGACCTGCTGCAACGTCGGCTGAGCGCCGGGTCGCGATGCTGTCGGCATCGGTATGTCGAGGATCACGTCGACCGTCGGCATCGTCAGCGAGGCGATGTCGAGGCCGGCAAAAGCGGCCACGGCCTGCATCGTGGAGTCACCGATCGCCGCCGCGGGCCCTGTTTTTGGGCCCGGATCGACGCGAACTGTTTTGACTTTCGTGGCGGTCGCGGCTGGGATGCGGATCGCCGTCAGGCCCGTGGAACTGCTGCCGAGCGCGACCGTGGTGGAAACATCAGCCAGCTCGACGCGGTCAGCCGCAAATTCGGCCGACCAGAGAGCCACGTCGACCAGAGTGACGGTCTTGATCGCCGTGTCGGGGACTTGCGATTGTCCGGTCGGCTTGATGACGACATCCCGGATGGTGACGCCGCGCTTCAACAGGTCGACGGCGACGGGGCCGTGCGCCGCGATGGCGCCAGCGGCCCGGATCGCTTCGAAGGATGCCTCCACTTCGGCGAGCACACGGTTCTGGGCGTAGAAATAACCGCCAGCGGCCACAGCCACGAGCGCCACGCCAGCGCCTCCGACAAGTGCGCTGGTCCGCATGCTGGTTCTCCGGCGTGGCTCGGTTGACTGTGCACGTCCGTGCATAGCCTGCTTCGCCAGCCCTGCCTAGCGCCGCAGCGCGACCCGCTGTCCGAGATCAGACGAACGCACGCCACACCTGTCGACGCTTTCGCTCTACCGATGCTGCCGCTCTACGGATGCTGCCGCTCTGCGGATGCTGCCGCTCTGCCGCGCTCGCGCCACCAGCGGCCGGACATCCACGCACTGAACACGCACCAGCACGCGCCAGAGGGAGCCATAGCCAGTGCCGCCGAAAC